>CAZWVS010000035.1:4139-14171 GCA_964636935.1 uncultured Clostridiaceae bacterium | reverse complement strand
AACGGGTCCTCACTTGTATAAAGTGCACTGTTCAATTTTCAAGGTTCATGGCCTTCCCAAAAGGCGCTTAATTATCGTACCATCACCGGTTGTTTTCGTCAAGGCATTTTTTTGGTTTATCCGCCTTGTTCCCTAATCGTTTTCGGAAACAGCAACTTCGTAATATTAACATTGCCCCATATCGATGTCAAGACATTTCCGGATTTATTTTCCTGGCATTGGTTTTATACCCCCATACTTTCCAAAATATCAAAAAAGCCGGGATGAACCCGGCTTTTCCGTCTTTGGCGGTATTTGCTATTTGTCTGTATGGACATCCACCTGCGGGAACGGAATCTCGATTCCCTTTTTGTCGAACTCCCTCTTTAGCATGTCGTTCATGTAGAAGAATACATTCCAGTACTGGCCGGTATCCGTCCACACCTTAATTGCCATGTTAATGGAGCTGTCTCCGTATTCGCTTATCCCGATGAAATACTCGGGCTCTTTTTTAATCAATTCATTCGCCTCGATGATATTTTTTATGGCGGATTTCACTTCATCGATTGACGAATCGTATGACACCCCGATGGAAATATCGACTCTTCGCATATCGTTTTTCGAATAATTGAAAACATTGTTGCTGGAAAAAATCGAGTTTGGGGCATATACCGCCTTGTTGTCGAATGTCTTTAGTTTCGTAAAAAACAATTCAACGTTTTCAACCGTGCCTTCCATATCGGAACATTTGATGTAATCCCCCACGTCAAACTGCTTGTTGACGGCAATTATCACTCCGCCGGCTATATTCGACATGTGGTCCTTCAATGCCAGCCCCACCCCTATGCCGAAGGCTCCGAGAACAGCCACCAGGGGTGTCAGCGGGACTTTCAACACCTGAAGAAACAGCAGGGTTGCTATTATCCACATCACAACCTTGATGATGTTGACTATGAATATATGGAAGGTGTTCTTCACATCTTTCTTCTCCAGTTTTTTCACCAGAGATTTCATAAATAGGTTCAATACAAGCTTGAATATGAAAAACCCCGCTATTACTATGCCTATCCTTACCAGATATTCGATAACATTCGCCCATTCGATGGTCCAGGACCCGATTTTCAATGTTGCCGCCAAAACTACCATTGCATGACCTCCTTCAATATCTTATGTAGTTTTTCAAGATCCCCGTAATATGTCTCTTCGAGTTTCCTGTTATATATGAGGCTTGCCGGATGATACATGGGGAATGTGTCGATATCGCTTGAATTGATAATTTCCCCGTGCACCTTTCCAATATTCAAACTGAAATCGCCGGTAACCGCCCTTAAGGGGACATTGCCCAGTGTTATGACCAGTGACGGCGATATGATTTCAATCTCTTTTAAAAGGTATACCCGTTCTTTCCTTATTTCAAAAGTTTTTGCCGGCCTATTGGATGCCCTTCCCGTTTTTTCATTTACCCTGTACAATCTGTGTTTTATTGCATTTGTTATGAAAACGGAATCCCTTTCCAAATGCAAATAGTCCATGAACTCCGACAATTTGCCTCCCGCAACGCCTACGAAGGGTTTTCCGAGCCGCACTTCGTCCCGTCCGGGCGCCTCCCCGACAATTACAATACGGGATTTCGGGTTTCCGCCTCCGTAAACAAGTTGCTCCCGGGGATGGTTTTTTTCATATTCACTATATAGTTCTTCCAGATTCAATCTCTTGTTGCCGCTTCCCATGCTTTTCTTATGTCCTTCCACATGAATATCTTCTTGTTATCGTCCCTCAGCAGCGCAGCCGGATGAAAGGTCGGCATGACCGGGATGTCGGCATATTGCATCCAGTTGCCCCTCGACCTGGTTATGCCCGCATTTGAATCGATTAAATATTTAAGGGCTATGCCGCCAAGCAGCACAATAGCCTTGGGGTTGACCAGGTCTATCTGCCTTTTGAGATATCCCATGCATAAATCCGCCTGCTCCCTGGTCGGGTTTGCATTGCCGGGAGGTCTGCATTTTAAAATATTCGTTATGTAGATATCCCCATCCGTAATACCCAGTCCGGAAAAAACCAAGTCAAGCAGTTTGCCCGCTCTTCCCACAAAGGCTTCTCCCAGCCTGTCCTCGTCCGCACCGGGCGCTTCGCCGATGAACATGAGGTCGGCCTTCCTGTTCCCCCTCCCCATCACAACATTTCTTCTGGTTTCATGCAAAGGGCATTTCGTGCAGTTTTTACATTCCTGATCAAGGATTTCCCATTGTCCCTCTTTTTCTCCCATAATCAAAACACGCTTCCCCCCCTGATGTTTTCGGCGATTTCGTGTATGCGCTCAAATCTATGGCTTACCCCGGATTTGCCGATCGGCGGATCCAGCATCTGTCCGACTTCATTCATGCTTGCCTCCGGATTTTCAATCCTGGCTTGCGCTATTTCCCTTAAATCGGAAGGCAGCGAACCCAGTCCTTTTGTCTGCTCGATAAGCCTTATGTCTTCACATTGCCTTATTGAAGCGTTTACGGTCTTGTTCAGATTCGCGGTTTCAAAATTGATCACCCTGTTGACATTGTTTCTGACATCTTTCAGGATCCTTGCGTTTTCAAACTCCAAAAGCGATTTATGGGCCCCCGTGAGATTTAAAAAATCAGAAATGCCCTCCGCTTCCTTGATATAACATATATGATGCTTTTTCCTCACGGTTTTCCCGGGGCTTATCCCGAAGGATTCCATGGCCTTTTGCACTTTGCCTATCTCTTCCCTGCTTGTCGAGCTTATTTCAAGATGATAGCTGCCCGCCGGAGATGAAACCGAGCCCGCCGCCAGAAAAGCGCCTCTAAGATATGCCTTTTTACAGCATTCCCCCCCCGATATCTCGTTTATATCGGAAAACACCGCCGCGCCTCGATCGTCTATTTCAATAAAGCCCATGTCACCTAGTGCGGCCGTCGTGGCGAAACTACCTCTCAATTCTGCGATATATGCAGTGTGCCCCCTTAATTTTTTCCTTTTTTCAACCGCTATGTCCGGATGAAAATCGAAAAGCCTCACCGCATCCGTTATTATGCGTCTTGCAAGAGCCGCGTTTTCGGTGGTGATCTTTGCCGTGAGATATCCGTTTTCTTCCTCATGAAAAGAGGCTCCCAGCCTGAGAACCGCCGATATCTCACAAAGCGTGCAACATTTATCTTTGTTTTCGATTCTGCAAAGTTCGTTTTTTACCTGTGATGAAAATGACATTATGCTCTCCGTCAGCCGCCAAGTTTGGCGTCATTGCCTATATCCCTGTGCCGGAACACGACCCGGTGTCCGTTATCCAGCATCATTCTTGACATCTCTTCCGCAATTGCCACGGACCTGTGGCGTCCGCCCGTACATCCGATCCCTATGACCAGTTGGTTTTTACCTTCCCTTATGTATCCGGGAATAATATGTTCCAGCATGTCCACGCTCTTATTTATGAATCCCTTTGTCTCGTCCTGTCTCAAAACATAGGTCTTTACGGTTTCGTTTTTCCCTGTGAGCTTTTTCATCGAGGTGTTGTAATATGGATTGGGTATGAACCTCACATCAAAAACGATATCGCAGTCTAGGGGGGTTCCGTATTTAAATCCGAATGACACTATGCTTATTATCATCTGTTCATAATCCTCACCTTCCAAAAGCAGGTCGAGGATTTCCTTTTTAAGTTGTTTCGGAAGAAGGTTCGACGAGTCGATTATGAAATTCGATTTGTTCTTTATATCCTTTAGCATCTCCCTTTCGGTTTTGATTGCGTCACCGATTTTGACGTCACCCTTTTCAAGGGGATGATGCCTTCTGGTTTCCTGATATCTTTTTTGCAGGACCTCGTCCTTCGCCTCCAGGAAGATTATCTTATATGATGTTTTTATATCGTCCAATTCGTCCAGCGCCGGAAATATGTCATTCAGCATCTCGGCGCCTCTGACATCGACGGTTACGGCGACATTCTCTATGTTTCCCGCGCCGTCCCCGAGACGGGCGAATTTGGGAATCAGGCTGGGCGGTATATTGTCTATGCAAAAATACCCTGTGTCTTCAAGAGTCTTTATCGCAAGGCTTTTTCCGGCTCCCGACATCCCTGTGATAATAATAAGTTTCATTTTATTTTTCCCCGATTATTTTTATTTCCGGAACCAGTTCGACCCCGGTTTTATTATATACGGTTTCCTGTATATATTCCATAAGCCCTTCCATGTCTTCGGCTGTGCCGTTTTTATCATTCACAATGAACCCTGCATGCTTTTTCGAAACCGACACCCCGCCGAACCTGCAGCCCATCAACCCGCACTCTTCGATCAGAGCCCCTGCAAAATGCCCCTCAGGTCTTTTAAAGACACTTCCTGCGTTGGGCAGGGTGAGCGGCTGCTTCTCCCTCCGGCGCTTGTTCAGTTCAGTCATTTTCTCTTTTATTTCACCCCTGTTGCCGGGTTTTAACCTGAATGCGCTTTCTATGATTATATAATCCTTGCCGCTGAAAAAACTGCTTCTGTAACCGAAATCGTGCTCCGTGGCGTCAATCTTTGATATGGTCCCTTCGGAATCCAGATAAACGCTGTATGACAACACATCTTTGATTTCACTCCCGTATGCTCCTGCGTTCATATATACCCCGCCGCCGACGGTGCCCGGTATCCCGGAGGCGAATTCCAGCCCTGAAAGCGACTTGTTCATCGCCTTGTAGGCTATGCTGGACATCAGCGCGCCCGATTGCGCGGTCAATATATCGTTGTTTATCGTCGTATAGCAGAAATTATCCGATATTTTGAGGACAACACCCCTTATCCCGCCGTCACGCACCAGCATATTGGACCCCTTGCCCGTTATAATAAGCGGAATCCCCTCTTTTTTGCATATTTGAATAATATGGGCGATATCCCCTATGCTTTCGGGAAACGCCATTGCATCGCAGGGGCCGCCGATGCCAAGGCTTGTATGCGCGGACATGGGTTCGTCGTATTTGATTGTCTCACTGCGGAACTTATCCGCAAACAAATCCTTAAGTGTTTTAGTCTCCACTCTTTCCCTCGAATTTCTTTTGTATCCGGTCCTGCAGGAATTTCGCCGCATTGTACCCCATGCTTTTCTGCCGGGCGTTCATGGCTGCGACCTCCACGATAATGGCCAGATTTCTTCCGGGACGCACCGGTATGTTCAATGAAGGTATGGGGATTCCGAGTATTTCATTGAATTCATCCATGACACCCAGCCTGTTGTAACGCTTGTTTTCATCCCAGAGTTCCAGATTGATAACCATGTCTATATTGTCGTATTTCTTAATGGACCCGACACCGTAAAGGCTTCTAACATCTATTATCCCGATACCTCTCAACTCTATGAAGTACCTTATGTCATCCGGACTTGTTCCAAGCAGGGTGTTTTCCCCCACTTTTCTGATTTCAACCACATCGTCCGCTATGAGGCGGTGTCCCCTTTTTACAAGCTCGAGGGCGGTTTCGCTTTTACCTACCCCGCTTTCCCCCTGTATGAGTATGCCTTCGCCGTAAACTTCCAGAAGCTCCCCGTGAAGGCTGATCCTTTCCGCAAGCTCCCTGTTTAGGTATCTGATGGCGGCGGAAAGGAATATGGATGTTATTTCCTGTGTCCTCAAAATAGGGACCCCGTATTTTTCCGCCACCTGTATCATTTCATCATAAGCGTTTAGTTTTCTGGCTATCACTATGCAAGGCATCTGGTCATCCATATAATCATCCAGTTTCTCGAATCTTGAGGCTGAATCGAATGTGCCCAGATATGAGATTTCCATGTTTCCCATCAGCTGGATTCTCTCCGGAAAGAAATAGCCCAGATAGCCCGACAGCTGCAAACCGGGCCGGTTGACTTCTATAAGCGTTACAAACTTGTCATCAAGATTGTCCGGGGCATAGATTATCTCAAGCTCGAATTCTTTTATGAACTCGGAAATCATTACTTTGTACATAAAACACCGCCCGTTTCGTTTTTTTCCATTATATCACAAGGCATGGGGCGGAGGCGGATAAAAGTCTTTGGCGCACACAAGCGCGTTGTGAAACGGCATGTGATTTCAGCAAAAAAGAAAGCTGCCTATTTTAGAGGCAGCTCCCTTATTTCAATTACTATTATTATTTTCCTATGATTACATCATTCCCGGCATTCCGCCCGGTCCGCCCATCGGCGCTTCGGGTTTTTCTTCCGGAATATCCGCAACCAGGCTTTCTGTTGTAAGAACCATTGATGCTACGCTTGCCGCGTTTTGCAGTGCCGAACGCGCAACTTTGGTGGGATCCACGATACCGGCCTTTATCATATCCACATACTGTTCGGCCAAGACATCGTATCCCACTCCAATATCGTTGTTTTTCATGCTTTCAATTATGACCGAACCTTCCTTGCCGGCGTTTTGCGCTATCTGGCGAATAGGTTCTTCAAGCGCTCTTATAACTATGTTGGCGCCTGTCTTCTCATCTCCCGCAAGCCCCTCGGCAAGCTTTCTAAGGGAGGGCAGCACATTTATGAATGCGGTTCCTCCGCCTGCGACTATTCCTTCTTCGACAGCGGCTCTTGTAGCTGCAAGCGCGTCTTCTATCCTAAGTTTCTTTTCTTTCATTTCGACTTCGGTTGCCGCTCCGACCTGGATTACAGCAACTCCGCCAGACAGTTTGGCAAGTCTTTCCTGGAGTTTTTCCTTGTCGAAGTCCGAAGTGGTCTCTTCGATCTGGGTCTTGATGGCAGAGATTCTGTCTTTTATCTCCTTGGCATCGCCTGCGCCGTCCACAATAATGGTGTTCTCCTTTTGAACTTTTATCTGACGGGCCTTTCCAAGCATGTCGACAGTCGCTTCCTTAAGCTCCAAGCCCACTTCCTCGCTTATCACCTGGCCGCCTGTGAGAATGGCTATGTCCTGCAGCATGGCTTTTCTTCTGTCTCCGAATCCGGGGGCTTTAACCGCGACGCAGTTGAATGTCCCTCTAAGCTTGTTCACAACAAGCGTTGCAAGGGCTTCGCCTTCAACATCTTCCGCAATTATGACCAGCTTCTTGCCCTGCTGAACTATCTGTTCAAGCACGGGGAGGATCTCCTGTACGTTTGTTATTTTTTTATCGGTTATAAGGACATATGCGTCATCCATGACCGCTTCCATTTTTTCCGTATCCGTAACCATGTAAGGCGAAAGATAACCGCGGTCGAACTGCATTCCTTCAACAACTTCGAGGTCCGTTCCCATTGTTTTCGATTCTTCAACGGTTATGACGCCGTCATTGCTCACTTTATCCATGGCATCGGCTATGAGGCTTCCGATTACTTCATCGTTTGCGGATATTGCGGCAACCCTTGCAATATCCTCTTTGCCATGTGTTTTCTGGCTCAGCTTAGCGATTCCCTCAACCGCCTCGTCAACTGCTTTTACAATACCTCTTTTGAGAAACATGGGGTTTGCTCCGGCCGCCAGGTTCCGCAAACCCTCCCTGACCATGGCCTGTGCGAGAAGCGTTGCGGTTGTCGTTCCGTCACCCGCCACATCATTTGTTTTTGTCGCGACTTCCTTTACAAGCTGTGCGCCCATGTTTTCAAAAGCGTCTTCAAGCTCTATTTCTTTTGCTATGGTCACACCGTCGTTTGTTATAAGCGGTGAACCGAATTTCTTTTCAAGGACAACATTCCGCCCCTTGGGGCCAAGTGTTATCTTTAGCGTGTCGGCAAGTTTGTTGATTCCCTTTTCAAGGGCTTCCCTTGCCTCTATTCCGTATATTATCTGTTTTGCCATTTCTCCACCTCCGTTATTCTACAACAGCAAGCACGTCGCTCTGTTTAAGGATGGTAAGCTCTTCGTCATCCACCTTGACTTCCGTACCCGCATATTTGCTTATCAGCACCTTGTCGCCGACCGATACTTCCATTTCAACAAATTCACCGTCTACAATTCCCCCCGGACCTACGGCCACCACTTCCGCGACCTGCGGCTTTTCCTTTGCCGAACCGGGAAGAACGATACCGCTTTTTGTTGTATCTTCCGTTTCAAGCATTTTAACAACGACTCTTTCTCCCAAAGGTTTTATAACCATTAGAACACCTCCAAAATGTTTTTTTATATTGTTAGCACTCTTTTGTTATGAGTGCTAAAATAATGATAATACACATGCCTGATATCTTCAAGCTGAAATATAACCAAATTTTTGTGTTATTCTTTGTTTAAGATAATATATATGCTGTTTTTCTTCATATTGCTCTTTTTTACGAGGTTTTTCTTTGTTTTGCTTTGTTATTATCTTTTTTTATATTTGAATTTCAAAATGCGCGGGATTTTCGGTTCAACATCGGCCTCGGCCGCACGGGCTTATCAAAAACGCCATGTCATCCTGTTCCAAACACAAGACCCAATATTTAAAAGGGTTGAAACGGAAAAAGAAAAATATCAAGGTCCGCCAATGTGCAAGTTTTTGCACTTTTAACGGGAAAAGTGTTCACCGGAGCGGTTTGAACAGGCAAATAATGATTGCAATCAAGCGTTTTCAAGTTATTCAATAAACCTTGAATATCGGATGGGCATGGGAAAACGGCCGTAAAAAAAATGCACTCCCGTTACAAGAGTGCATCCTTCTTTTTTAAAAACTATTATTTCGCTTCGTCTATTTCCAGAGCCTTTGCGATTGCCTCTCTCTTTTTCTTGTTTGCAATCACCATGCCGCTTATACCCGGAATATAGCAAACGGTCATCAAGATGAACCACACCGGCCATCTAAGGAATATCGATGAGAAGGGGTCTCTCATCACGTCTTCCTTGTCCTTTGTATAAACAAGTATTATAAACATCATCATCGTCATGAAAAAGATTCCCAGCGACGTGAAAACCATTGAAATCTTGAATAATTTCTTGTAATCCTTCATACTTACTCCTCCTGCCTTAACTATATTGAAGTATAACAAACACATTTTTTATTGTCAATTTATTTAGCTGCCCAAAACTGTTTTTTGTTTAATGTATATAACTATATTGTGCAATACCTATTAAATTTACAAACACATCCACGGACCGGTTATTTCTAAATCCTGATAGCCACCCCTCTTTCCGAAAGCCAGATTTTCAAATCCATGATTTTCAATTCCCCGAAGTGGAACAGGGATGCTGCCAGCACAGCATCCGCCCTCCCTTTTTCAAACGCATCCAGGAAATGGATCTTCTCCCCCGCGCCTCCGGATGCGATTACAGGTATTCCGACATTTTCCGATACCGCCTTAAGCAGTTCCAGGTCGTATCCGTTTTTCGTCCCGTCCCGGTCCATGCTTGTCAAAAGTATTTCGCCTGCGCCGAGCGAGGCGGCTTCAAGCGCCCATTCGACGGCGTTTTTGCCCGTATTCACCCTTCCACCGTTCAAATATGTGTCCCATCCTCCGTCATCCCGTTTTTTTGCGTCTATTGCCACAACTACACACTGGCTTCCGAATTTCAATGCCGCTTCGGTTATCAACGACGGATTTTTCAACGCCGATGAATTGATGGACACTTTGTCCGCTCCCGCTTGAAGCATTTTATTGAAATCACCGGTGGTTCTTATCCCCCCGCCCACGGTGAAGGGTATGAAGATCGATTTCGCAACCTTCCCCACCAGGTCGATCATGGTTTCACGGTTGTCGCTGGATGCCGTTATATCGAGAAAGACCAGCTCGTCCGCCCCTTCTTCATCATAAGCCTTGGCTGCCTCGACCGGGTCGCCGGCATCGATCAGATTTACAAAATTAACGCCTTTTACAACACGCCCGCCATGCACATCCAGGCATGGGATTATCCTTTTCGCAAACATTTTCACTCCTGTTCAAACAGCTTGACGGCTTCGGTCAGATCAACTTTATTTTCGTATAATGCCTTGCCGACAATCACCCCGGACACACCTGTGCCCGAAAGAGCGGCAATATGCCCGAAGTTGCCGACACCCCCCGAAGCTATTATTCCGCACCCGACCGAATCGGCCATTTCCTTCATGGCCCCGATGTTAGGCCCGGTCAACATGCCGTCTTTTGATATGTCGGTATAGATTATTGTCTTAACGCCTATGTTTTCCATTTTCC
>CAZWVS010000035.1:0-4129 GCA_964636935.1 uncultured Clostridiaceae bacterium | reverse complement strand
AAATTTGCTTTTTTCCTCCCATCCTTCAACAGCTGCATATCCGTCGATTGCGTCGATGCCCGCCACGATGGAAGAACCGAATTCCCCAACCGCCCGTTCCAGCATCTTCGGGTTCCTGACAGCCGCCGTTCCGAGTATGACCCTTTTTATCCCCAGGTCAAGCAATTCGCCGATTCTTTCAAGACTCCTGATGCCTCCGCCGACCTGGACAGGCACTTTCGAAACACCTGCAATCTCCCGTATGACCGAATCATTGACCGGTTTTCCGCTTCTGGCCCCGTCAAGGTCCACGACATGTAAAAATTTCGCGCCTTTTTCAATCCAGTGCACGGCATACGCAACCGGGTTTTCCGAATAAACGGTGACCTTGTCGTATTTACCCTGGGAAAGTCTTACACATCTACCTTCCAGTATGTCTATTGAAGGATATATTATCACTATATGGTTCCCCTCCACTTTCTTAAAAGCCGCAGTCCCCTTTCACCGCTTTTTTCAGGATGAAACTGAAGGGCTGTTATATTTTCATATTCCACTGCGCATGCGAATTCAATCCCGTAATCGCTCTTCGCGTAAAAATCGGAAGCATGTTCTTCCGGCTTCACATAGTACGAGTGTACAAAATACATGTAATCCCCGTCGAATTCCTTCAAAACCTTCATCCGGGAATTGGTTTTTATGGAATTCCAGCCTATCTGGGGGATTTTCAGTCCCTTGTTGCCGGGGAATTTCAAGACTTCGCCGTCCAAAACGGACAGCCCTTTCGTTCCCGGGCTTTCCCCGCTTCGGGCGAAGAGCATCTGGAATCCCAGACATATTCCCAAAAACGGCTTGCCCTTGTCTATCTCGTCAAGAATAGCTGTGTCCAGGCCTTTTTTCACAAGATTTTCAACGGCGTCTCCGAAAGCTCCGACACCCGGCAGTATGACTGCGCTGCCCCTATGTATGTCATCCGCAGTACGCGCCACAAAAGACGGCGCGCCTATGAAATCCAGCGCGTTCTTCACACTGCCCATGTTTCCCATCCCGTAATCGACAACGGCAATCATCAATCGAGGTCCTTCCCTGTGAGTATCCTGTATGCCTCCAGGTATTTTTCCGATGTTCTTTGTATGACACTTTGCGGAAGCTCCGGCGCGGGCGGTTTCTTATCCCAGTCCAGCGTTTCCAGATATTCCCTTAAATACTGCTTGTCGAAACTTTTTTGCGCCCTGCCGGGCTCATAATCCGAAGCATCCCAGAACCTGGACGAATCGGGGGTGAATATTTCGTCGGCCAGTATCAGTTCCCCGTCAAGAAGGCCGAATTCGAATTTGGTATCTGCGAGGATAATGCCTTTTTCAAGCGCGTATTCCGACGCCGCCTTGTAAAGCTCCAGGGATTTGTCGCGAAGCTTCTCGGCAAGATCCCCCCCTATGGCGTCTACCAGCTCTTCAAAACTTACATTGATATCGTGTCCTTCCTCGGCTTTGGTTGACGGGGTGAAGACCGGTTCGGGAAGCTTGTCCGCCTGTTTCATCCCTTCGGGCAGTTTTATCCCGCATATCCCCCCTGTCTTCTTGTATTCCTTGAGGCCCGATCCTTCGAGATACCCTCTCACTATGCATTCCGCCGGCACTATGTCAAGTTTCTTTACAAGCATGGACCTTCCGCCCAGTTCATCCCCAAACCTGTTGAAAGGCGGGGGGAAGTCCGCCGCATCGGTGGAAATCATGTGATTTTTCATTATATCGCCGGTATAATCGAACCAGAATGCGGAAATTCAGTTTAGAACCCTTCCTTTTTCCGGAATCAATTCCGAAAAGACACAATCAAATGCCGACACCCTGTCCGTTACAACGATGAGGATGCCGTCGCCGAGATCGAACATCTCCCTGACTTTTCCCTTCTTAAAAGGCTTTTTCCCTATGAATTCAGTGTTTCCGACTAATTTTCCCATTATTCCCTCCTAGTACTCAAAATGCATGCCCGTATTACAACAACCCCTTTGTCGACGGTATCCCCTTTATCTTGTCATCGATCTCCACAGAGGCTCTGAACGCCCTTGCGAAAGCTTTGAACATGCTCTCCGCTATATGATGGTTGTTTACACCGTATTCCAGGTTTATATGCATTGTAATCCCGGCATGCGTGCAAAAAGCCATCATGAATTCCTCGATGGTTTCCAGCTCGAATCCGCCCGTGCTCCCTGATGAAAAATCAACATTGTAAACCAGATAAGGCCTGCCGCTTATGTCGATGCCGACCGAAACCAGCGCTTCATCCATCGGAATAACCTCACTTGCGTATCTTCTTATGGATTTCTTGTCACCGAGGGCTTTCGCCACCGCCTGCCCGAGAACAATCCCCGCATCTTCAACGCTGTGATGGCAGTCCACCTCGAGGTCGCCTTCAATTGCCAGTTCCACATCCACAAGGGAATGCTTTGAGAAAAGTTCCAGCATATGGTCGAAAAATCCCATACCGGTGGATATTTCATAGATCCCCTCTCCGTCAAGGTTGATCCCCGCCCGGATTTTAGTTTCAATTGTGTTTCGCTCCACAACGGCTTTTCTCATTTTGTACCTCCAAGCAAATTCATGGGGAAATATTATCAGTCCCCGACTATTTTTTCAAGACATTCCAGCAGTCTGTGCATCTGATTTTCAGTTCCGACCGTGACCCTTATAAAATCATCTATACCCGGCTTGTTGAAATATCGCACAAGAATCTTGCCATCTTTAAGTTTTTCGTATATGTCTTTGGCGTTTACGGTTTTATGTGAGACGAACATGAAGTTGGCATTTGACCGTATCCCTTCAAATCCCATTTGCAGCATTTTTTCAAATGTCTCTTCCCGTGTCCCTATTATCTTTGAACGGGTTCCGTCGTAATATGCAATATCCGATATTGCCGCTGCGCCCGCTGCCTGCGCGAGCCTGTCCAGGGGGTACGAATTAAAAGAATCCCTAACCCTTTCAAGCCCTTTTATAAGCTGCGGATCGCCAAAAGCAAGCCCTATCCTCATCCCCGCAAGCGACTTCGATTTCGACAGGGTCTGCACCACGAGCAGGTTTTTCAACCGCTTTGTCAATGCAATACAGCTCTTGCCTCCAAAGTCGATGTACGCCTCGTCGACAAGCACGGCGGAATCACTGTTGGTTTCAGCTATATCCCTGATTTCATCTATTGATGCAAGTTCGCCGGTAGGGGCGTTGGGATTTGCAAACACGACTCCGCATCCGCTTTTTTTCATATAATCGTAATCGATCAAAAGCCCGGACTTCATCGGCACTTCATAATAATCCACATTGAACAATTTGCAGTAGACCGGATAGAAACTGTAAGTCACAGCGGGGAAAACCACCTTCTTGCCGGAATAGAACGCCGCAAATGCAAAAGCCAGTATCTCGTCCGAACCGTTACCTGCGAAAACCATGTCTTTTTCAACATTGTAAACATCCGCCGCCGTCCCTGTGAGAACGCCGCTGGCGGGGTCGGGATACAATCTCAATCTTTCGTCGGCCTGCTCTTTTATGGCTTTTATGACCGCAGGCGACGGAGGATACGGGTTTTCATTTGTATTTAGTTTTATATACTGCCCTTCACCGGGTTGTTCTCCGGGGACATAGGGTTTGAGACCCTCGGCAAGGCCGCTTAGGAAACTGCTCATCTCAATCAACCTCTTTTTTAAATCTGATATCTATCGCCCCGGCATGGGCCTCAAGGCCTTCGGCCCTGGCAAAATCGGCGATTTTCCCAATGTCTTTTTCAAGCGCCCGCCTGCTGCATTTTATCATGCTTGTGCGTTTGCAAAAATCATAGACCCCGAGAGGTGAATAAAATTTCGCCGTCCCTCCCGTAGGGAGTGTGTGGTTGGGTCCCGCCCAGTAGTCGCCCAGAGGCTCCGGGGAATACTCCCCTGCGAAAATCGCTCCCGCGTTCCTTATGCCTTCGGTGTAGTAATCCATGTCCTCCACGAGCAGTTCGCAGTGCTCCGGCGCGATTTGATTGACAACTAAAAGGGCCTCTTCCCTGTCTTTTGCTATATATGCGGCACCGTAATCATTTAAACTTTGCGCCGCTGTCCGTCTCCTTGGAAGCAGTGCGATCTGCTTCTCCAGTTCGATTTCAACCCTGTCTGCGAATTCCT
>CAZWVS010000034.1:0-14268 GCA_964636935.1 uncultured Clostridiaceae bacterium | reverse complement strand
GGAAAGCTATGCTACCTCTAATGATCGGACATGGGTTTTTGGACTTGGCAACAGGTATACAGATATTGATCATGTCGATATTTCCGGAAATATTTAAAATCATACAACAATAGGAAAAAATGGAGGATATCTTGAAAAAACAACACAGGGAAAAAAGAGGAAGATAAAAACAATCGGTATAAGTATAGCGGGATTCATCCTTGTCTTTTCAATCATTTCACTGGTCGTTGCAATGTTTATATGCAACGGACAGTTTCCAAGATACGACAGGCATGACACATCTATCATGGCAGGACTGATATATGAAGAAATTGAAGCGGAGTAACTGAGAAGTTTAGTGAATTTTGATTCAGGTTGGAATACTTTGCGGGGATATGTTTACGAGCAAAATCACAATCAAGGGATTGTAGTGGTCTCCCATGGTATTGGAGGAGGGGCTGACAGCTATCTGCCTCAAATCATATATTTTATTGATCAGGAGAATTCTGTTTGGGAAAACAGCTTCTTTGAATGCAGTCGACGCCATTAACCGATTGAATGTTCCGGTTTTAATTGTCCATGGAACAAGGGATGAGATGGTTGCCTATGAAGTCAGCTCCATAATTTCAAATATCGATGAAATCACCAATCCCATGTTAGAGCAATATCGCTGGATGAACCCGGGCGCCGGTCCAAGATATAAATAGGGAACTCATGGATGAAATTCATGAATTTTTTGTTGATTGCATAGAGGATTGAAGGCAACAAAAATATTAGTTACCTGAAGCCTCCCTATTAAGGCTATAGCCTATTTCATAGGATTCGCCCTCTGTTTCCCATAGTTTCTCAAAGGAGACCACTCCTATACCTTCCTCAATCACCCTTCTTTCATAATAGTCGCTGTCTTGATCCTTATATTCCACGATATATGATTTTGCATCGTCACCGGATACATCGGTTATTTCACAGTTCAAATATACCTCATCGCCATTTTCATCCACAACAGTTTGGAACCACTTGAAACCTTTTATCAGCGGGGCCTTTATTAGTTCCAACGAATCCATTTCAGAATCCATCATCCTCTTTTCTTCCTTTTCTTGAACCAACGCGGCATTTTTTATCACATATGCAAGATCTATCTGAAAGTCCTTTTCCGGTCTGCCGGATTCCCCTCCGGACATGTCGGCCACCTTTCCGGTGATGACATATTTATATTCATTGTTCGCAACATCAATATCATCGAGGGTCATCATATGGCCATATTCGGCAAATCCAGCGTATGACCAGGTGTAACCTTCTTCTAAGGGCAATAATGAAGATAAGGCCCTGTTAAGGTATGTATGATGGAAAACCTCTGTATTGTCGACTTGAGGGAGGGGGAAGTCCCTTGCTTCTTCACTGATCATGTTGTCATGTTCATCAAGGATGTCAAGATATGCCTTGACGGTTTTGGCGGTTGCACTGCTTTCATTCTCATTTATAATATCGTTGTAGCTCTCTATCACCGCTTCCTTGTATTTGCCGGTATTGTCATATGCCTGCGTATTTGGAAGGCCGTAAAGATACATTTCCATATAACTGTCATACATGCGTTCAAGGTTTTTATTCTTTATAAAATCAGGATGCTCGTCCATGAATGCTTCAATATTCAACATCCTTAACGCTATCTCATCCCACGACACAGTGATTTCGGCATCCGCTGCGGCAGGGGAGTCTGAGCCCACGGCCATTATTTTGAAGTATTCTTTGACGGGAGAGGAGATGTGATCATTGAAACCTGTTAAAAATGAATAATCGACAACCGGGTATATGTCGCCTTCCCGGCTCTCAAGCCTATATCCGCTATCAAAAACTTCTGATAGCAGCGACTTAAGATCTTCGTCCTCGACCCTTTCAACAATATCACTGCCCAATCCGTCTGCGGAGGCTTCCTGTAATTCAACAAGGCTGTCCGATTCATTGAACAGCTGTTGATAATAAGCTTCAAAGGACTGTTGCATTTCTTCAAGCGTCAAAACCATCTTGTCGGAATCATCGGTTAAGGCCTCCGCAATATGTGAAGATATATATTCATGCAATGCAGCGGGCCTTTCCCAATTGTCGACAAGGATTAAAAAGTTTTCCATTATCTTTTCAGATTCTCCGGGATCAGGGGAGGATGTAACATCAGGATCGGTTTGCTCCGGAGTCGCAGTGGGTTCAACACCATCGCCTTCTTCGATGTTGCATCCGCTGAACAACAATCCTGTCAAAACAATCAATATAACTATTTTTTTCATTTGTGCGCCTCCAATCATTCCTTAGTAAAATATGCATTCAATTATTTATACCCGGTATGAATCCGGCATAAAAGCCGGAGCATTGCATATCAAGTTACAACCCTGTTCCGCGGCCCATGTCAAAAAGCATGCAAGCGGGCTTATGCGCTATGGATTTACAGCAATTGCAATCGACAACGGGATGAAACATTATAAAAAAGGCCGTTATCGACAATATAGCATCTTATGAAAAAAATTACGGAGTGCAAGATAGAAAGGAAAATGCCTGTTTGAAACGGGTCTGTTTTCCATGGACCATAAGTGAATATACGGTTGTCGTTTCAGGTGGGAAAGAGCAAAAGCATGTGTTAATATGTTTATGAACATTTGCAGAGCCTGTTTGGCAATATTGACAAAATGGCTGTCAACAGCCGACATATGAAAGCAATTTGTGCCTTATCACCGTTAACTCAAAAACCACACATATTTGAAAAGGGAAGGATAGGTTATGGAATACGAAATCATACATCTGCCGAAGGAAAAGTGGAAGGGGACCATAATACCGATACATTACACCACGGAAAAGTTTTACGATGTCTCCGTCAGGAAGACCGACAGCGGTTATTTTATTGAAATTGAAAAGAAAAACTTCGATAAATCGGTAACCCGCACACAGGAGGAGAACGATTATCCCGACAAGCTGTACCAGGATCATTGGCAAAACGCATATGCGTGGGGGGTGGTTGTCGATGGAGAGCTTATAGCGGCGCTTGAGACAAATCCGGAGACATGGTCGAACCGTCTTAGAATAACAGAACTATGGGTGCACGAAAATCACCGCCGGAGGGGTTTGGGGCACGAATTGATCGAAGTCGCCAAACAACAGGCGATCAGGGAAGGCAGAAGGGCCTTGATGCTTGAAACCCAATCCTGCAATGTCAATGCCGTCGATTTCTATATTCACGAGGGTTTTGAGTTAATCTGCCTTGACACATGCTGCTATAACAACAACGATTTGGCCAGGAAAGAGGTCCGGCTGGAATTTGGATGGTTTCCTCCAAAAAAGAAAAAATTGAAAAGGGAAGATATTGAAATAAGGAGGGAGACCGAAGACGATCATTATGATGTCGAACTCATGACACAGCGCGCTTTTTGGAACAACCACCGGCCCGGATGCGACGAACATTATCTTGTACATAAATTGCGGTTGTGCGAAGATTATATACCGGAACTCAGCAGAATAGCTGTAAAGGACGGGAAAATCTTCGGTTGCATAATGTATTCGAAATCGAAAGTCGTGGACGGTGAAAACACCCATGATGTTTTGACCTTCGGCCCCCTCTGCGTGGAACCTGAATGGCAGGGATGCAATGTGGGTGGCATGCTGCTAAAGGAGACTATGGAAAAAGCCGCCGAACAGGGATATAAAGGCATTGTCATTTTCGGAGAACCCGGCTATTATCCGAAATTCGGATTTAAAACCTGCGACAATTTCAACATTACAACATCGGAGGGTAAAAATTTCGATGCATTCATGGCCGTTGAATTGAGGGATAGCGGCATGGAAAACATAACAGGCAGGTTCCATGCTTCCAAAGTTTTCGAAAACCTGCCAAAAGAGGAAGTGGAGGAATATAACAAAATTTTCCCTAAACTAAGGAAACTCCAATTCCCGGATCAATGGGACTAGACGGATCAACCCATGCCCTTTTTCAGGGTTGTGTTGAAATCCGTGTTTTTTGCAAGTTATTACGTCGATATTTTACAACTAGAATATGGCTCAGCTTCCCGTGGATTTGTAGTGGCGAACACCGACTTCCCACAAGAAAAGACAGGGGAATATGAAAAAGATTCCAAGCAGGGGGGATAGGGCGTACAGCAATACGTTTTCAGTCGCCTTTCCGGTTATATACATAAGGGGAAGGAAGTTGGCGGAAGCGACGGGAACGATAAAAATGAAAAAAAGTATTATCTTGCTTCTATATACATCAAGGGGAAAACGCGCCATCTCCCTCGCGCCGTCTGTCAATATGTTCATAAGCTCGTTGCCGGTGATGGTCCAAAAAGCCCAGACCGCCGCCAGGATGAAAATACCTGAAAAAACAAAGATGCCGGCCACAACCATGAAAAAGGCTACTATGATTTTGTCCGCGCCCCATGCGATGTCAAGGGAGAGGATGGACCATATATACAAAGCAAGGGAGGCCGCAAGCTTTCCTATCCTGGTAATCTCGAACCGGGATCCGAGGACCTGAAGCACGGTGCTTCTCGGCCTTACAAGCACCCGGTCGAAATTCCCGGTCCTGACCATCCCGGGGAAAAGGTCGAAACCGCGGGCAAAGGCTTCGGCGACGGAATATGATATCAAAAGGGAGCCGAAACAAAAAGTGAGCTCGGGAACCGTCCAGCCTCCGATTTCACCGAATCTGTCGACAAGAAGCACCACGCCCGCATATAGGGGGAACGGATATATCAGCTGGCCGATCATAACCATGAAAAAGGAAGCCCTGTACTGCATGTGCGACCTCATCAATATTTTTATGTAGTTGAAATACAATCCCATGTCAGCCTCCCTGGATTACTATTTTCTTCTTGATTCCCCTGAGCCAGACAACTCCCAAGGCGATCAAAACCGCGGTCCATGCGAACTGCAGCGCTATTCCGCCTAGAGCTTCCGATACGGGGATGTGACCTGTATATATCCTGAATGGGAAATCCCCTGTGAGCCAAAAGGGCAGCAGCATCAATACTTTCTGGAGCGCTTCCGGCATGAGGGGGAGGGGAATCACCATCCCGGCCAAAAACTCGGATAAAAGTCCGAACAATGTCAAAGAACCCACGGCGGAAAGGATTTTGAACATCGATATGGAAATAATCATGCTGTATGCGACGGTCAACAGAGATCCGTTTAGCAGTGTGGCTAAAAACAGCATGAAAGACTGTAACGAGGCGGGTGCGGAAAGACCGTAGGGATATGGAAGAAGGACACTTATAACAAGTATGGGGCCGAATCTCAAAAGAACACCAGCCAACCTGTGGCTTAAAAGCCTCGCATACCACATGGGATAGAGGCTTACTGGTCTAACCAGCTCATATGCCACGTTTCCGCCGGTTATCAGCTCGAACAATCCGCTGTCCCTGTACCAAAGCATGATAAGCGCAAGGAATGCCTGCTGCAGCCAGACATATGTTGTAAGCTGGTCCAATTCCATGGGCTTCGGGGCCGACGAATACCTGTAGATCGCCGTATATAAAAGTATATACATGCCGCCCCATACGAATTGCGTAGCCATGCCCGCCCAGGCGGCAACCTTGTATTGAAGGTTGTTCGCAAACCTTATCCTGAAAAAAGAAAGATAGGTCCTCATATCTTGTACTCCCTGTACAATCCGGCTATTATCTTTTCGGCCTCTATGGTGTTTATTTCAAGGTCTGTAATCGGACAAAGCGAGGATATGTATGTTATAAGATCCGAAGCGGATATGGTCGCAGGGTCGAATTCTATATTAGCTACGTTTTCAACCACTCTTGAATTTAAGATGCCTTTTGTTTCCGGAATTCGGCAGTCGCCTTCGGCAAAGTGAACCTTTAGCGTCCTGCTTGTCTTAAATCTGCTTTTAAGCTCTTCGAAACCGCCGTCATACAAAATCCTTCCTTTGCCTATCAACAATATCCTGTCGGCAAGGGCTTCAATGTCACCGGTGTCATGGGTTGTAAGTATTACGGTCACAGACCTCTCCCGGTTTATCTGTTTGATGAATTTCCTGACAGCCAGCTTGGAAACCGCATCGAGGCCTATGGTCGGCTCGTCAAGGAAAAGCACGCCGGGTTCGTGCAAAAGGGAGGCTGCGACTTCGCATCTTACCCTTTGTCCCAGGCTCAGCTGCCTTACCGGCACCGGCAGCAGGTCGGACAGGTCCAGCAGCTCGACAAGCATGGAGAAGGTTTGTTTGTACTTGTCCTCACTAATCCTATATATGTCCTTTAGCAGCTCGAAAGAGTCGCTAACCGGTACATCCCACCACAGCTGGCTTCTTTGTCCGAAAACCACGCCTATGTTTGCAACGTGGGTTTTCCGGTTCTTCCAGGGCACAAGCCCGTTAACCAGCACTTCGCCGCTGTCGGGCACCAGGATTCCGCTTAGAACCTTGACTGTTGTGGATTTACCGGCTCCATTTGGACCGATATATCCGACTATCTCGCCTTTGTTTATGGAAAAGTCCACATTGTCAAGCGCTTGTATTTGTTTGAATTCAGGTTTGAACAAAGAGCGGACCGCCCCGAAAGCCCCGCTTTTACGTTCATACACCTTGAACTGTTTGCATAGATTTTTTACGGCAATCATAATCAACCCCCAGTAATTGAAAGTTCAGGAATCAGATGTCTTAATACGAAATACTTAAATCATGACGGCGGACATTAATAAAGCTCCCCGTTTCATGCCCTGAAATGCAGGAAGAATATTCTACAACATACAAGGGCAACAATCAATATGTTTTGCAAAAAAAGTTGGATATAACACTTAGAAGCTCAATTCCCATGATTTCCTTATCATCATCATCTTGCACTTGATTAAAACGAACAATATCCGTTTGAATATAAATTACTTATCGTCAAGCTCTGGTTCAATTTTGTGTGCAGGGGTAAAAATATAGCATGGTATTGGCATCAAAAACATTGTTGAAAGGACTATAATGGAAGATCTATACACATTGCTTGACAGCTACAAAAAAAGCGGTGATAGGAAGTATTTGAATGCCCTGATGGAAAAATACAATCCCTTTATTATAAACATTGCTTCTGAAACAAAAGATTCGTATGTGAGCATTGAGAACGATGAGGAATACGCAATAGCACTGGAAGCTTTCGCGGAAGCCGCCGACAGGTACGATGATGAGAGAGGGGAATTCCTCACCTATGCCGCCTTGGTTATAAAAAGCAGGATCAAATCATATTGGGAGTCTGAAAAGAGGCATAAGCACGGCAATATAGAAGAAATAGACGAAAATGATTTAGAGCAAAAAAGTTTTGAAGAGGAGTCTTTACTAAAAGACGAAATCATGATATTCGAGAGGGAACTGGCCAAGTTCGATTTGGATTTCACAAAACTCGCTGACACATCGCCCAAACATAAAGATACGAGGGAAAGAGCAGTTAAGATAGCTCTTGAGGCAAATAAAGATGAAGAATTGAAAGAGCATCTTTTTAGAAAAAGAAGACTGCCGATCAGCAAGATGGTTGTAAGGTTTTTTGTCAGCCCGAAAGTAATAACGGGCAGCAGGGAATTTATAATGTCAATCATGATTGCGGACTCATTGAACCTTGAAGGAATCATGAACTGGATAAAAAATTCTCAAAATGGCACCTAAAATACCATCCGGCTTCGTATTGTATATTGAAAGAGGTGTTCAATATGAGAAAATATGAAGCCATTACAGTTAAAATAAAGAGAAACTACGCAATAGTGCTGAATGACCGCAACCAATACGACAGGATACTTAAAAAGAGTAATATGTCTGTTGGTGCGAAGATAATGTATACAGATGCCGACATAATCACAAATGTTAAAAACAGTCTAAACTCAAAAAATATGTGGAAAGCCGGAATTGCGGTAGCGGCGGCGCTATTGCTTGTGTTCGGATTTTTCGCATTGCCTGGATTATTCAGTATCGACCCGATGGATTCGGCGGCCGCCATGGTCATTGTAGATATCAACCCCAGCGTAAAACTCTTTATAACAGAGGACGATGAAGTGATAGCTGCTGTTGCAATGAACGACGATGCGAAACAATTGGAGCTTGACGACCTTTATAAATACAGTGTTTCGGAAGCTATCGAAATCATTGTAAACAGGGCGATTGAAAAAGGGTTTTTGGATGTAAACGACCTTGAAGACGACTATATCCTTTTGACCGAAGTCGACTTGAGCGGCAGCAGCGATGAACCTGTGACCACAGAAAAGCCGCAAACCGATGCTGAAGACGAATACGACGATGAAAAAGATGAAGAAGACTGGAAAGAGCGTTTGGCACAAAGGCTTTTGCAGAGCGAGATTCTAAATAATGTAAACATTGCAATGATTGAAGCGACACTTGACCAACTCAATAAAGCGGTTGAGAACAATGTGCCGGCAGGACTGTTTGCAGTCGATGGCGGGGTTAATATAAACGGAACAGTCATGACAGTGCGCGAATTTTTTGCAGACGACGGACTGGCAGCTAAATTCTTGGCAAAGGGTGAAGTTCTCGAACAGAATTACGAAAACAAGCTTGCGGTTATGGGGACTTACTTAAATCTGCTTGACGACGACACGGTTGACAAAGAAAGCCTTCAGCAGGCATTTCAATTGGCAAAGAATGATTTTTTCGAGGCGAAGACTTTATACAACAAAGCTTTAAATCAGTATAAGGAAGCCCTAAAGTCAAATGACGAATCAGCTATAGCAAAAGCAAGGTATGTTCTTGACAGGGCGGAAGAATTCAAAGACCGCATGGAGGAAATGAAGGATGATCTTGATACGATAAAGGACGCCTTAAAACTTCAAATAGATAAGCAGGAACTTGAAGATGATCTGGATGATGACGAATTTGAACTCGAAGCGGAGAAAATTCGCGAAGAAGAACGAATCATAAAGGAAAAATTCGGATACGACGATGATGACGACATGGACGATGACGATGATGACGACGACATGGACGATGACGATGACGACGAAGACATGGATGACGACGATGACGCTGACGACATGGATGACGACGATGACGCTGACGACATGGACGACGACGATGACGCTGACGACATGGACGACGATGATGACGACGAAGACGACGAAGACGACGAAGACATGGACGACGATGATAACGATGAAGATGACGACGAGTAATATTGAACTCCAATGACTTTTTATCCCATTTATACAAAGGAGCCGCTAACGAGCGGCTCCTTTGCCATATCACACCAGGATTCTCATTATCCAAATCATGTATGGCGCACAATCAAAAAAACGTATATAGCAGCGACTTTGTCGCTACCATATCAAAACAAGCCGCTTATCTCCGATATTGCTATTCCAGTCTCTCCTGCAACAGAATAAAGCAAATAAAAGCTGCCATTTTCTTCAAAAAAACAAGGGTCGCGCAGCTGATTGACATCGGTTTCCGGACCGAATTGGGAGGGGCGGAGCGGAAAGTCGGCGCCTTCATAGCCTAGCAAGGGCCTGATCAACTCGACCTTGTCGCCTATCTGCCAATCCATGCAATTTTCGGACAGCCGTATCTTTGAAAGGTATATCCTTTCGGGGGATTCGCCGACTATGGTGTAGAACAGAAAAAGAATATCCCCGCTAAGCCGGACTGCAGCGTGCCTCATTCCGGGGATGATCTTCCTTCTTATTTGAAAAGGTGTCATGCCGTCGGGTGAAGCGAGTATCGCACCGCTTGTGTTTTTGTTTTTTGCTATGGCATAATAGACGCCCCGCCACTTAAAAACCCGGAAATAAAATAAACCGAGGGGTTTATCGGTCATCAACTCGAATTCGATTCCGTCATCTGACCGGGCCAGACCCGTGGCCTGGATATGGTGCGGATATCCGTTGTTCATGCCATGGAAATACATACGGATTTCCCTTTTTCCCTCATCAACATGAACATCGGGGGAAGCAATATGACCATAAAAAGAAGAATGTTCGCATATGTCATCAATGCTTAAAGTGCCGGGTTCATATATTTTCCATGGACCGTCAAGGGAATCGGAATATGCCAATCTGATGAATTTGCCACTATGATGCCCGAAATAAAGATAGTATCTACCCAATGGATTTTCAATCCAACCGGGGGCTCTGATAAGCGAAGGGCCGTTTATATTGTTTTCAAGTGTGGGACTAAGGCCGGGATATATTATGGGGTTGTTTTTTAATCTTCTAATCAAAATCGGCTCCGTTTCCTGTGCGGTATATATTGCTATATATTATTATATTATAGATGTTGAAAGATTGCTTTGCTATAATGTAATGGAATTGCATTGGAACACATTTCATTGGGGGTTTTATGAAAATTATAATGATCGAGGGAATACCGGGTTCGGGGAAGACAACAATAGCAGGAAGAATAAAGGAGTATTATGATAATGAGGGGGTCGATGCCGTTCTTTATAGGGAAGGGGATTTGCATCCTGTGGATCTTGCATGGTGCGCGGTGCTTTCCGAAGCCGAATATATCAAAGTGATGGAAGTCTGTTCCGATGTGAAGCAGGAGCTTTTGAAGCACACCAAAAAGCTGTATGACAAATACGTGGTGGCATATACCCATCTTGGCATACCGATGAAAGATCCGCGTATAAAGGAATATCTGGAGGCGAAAGAGGTTTATGGGGGCAGGGTCGACCTCGAAACGTTCACATCAATACATCAGAAGTTGTGGGATCAATTTTTTAATCGGAAAATTGAAGAGGAAGTGGTCATATTCGAGTGCAGCTACCTGCAGAATCATGTCAATGAAATGATGCTGGTATTCAGTTTGGAAGAGGACGAGATAATCGACTATGTCATGGGATTGATTCCCGATTCACCGCAGCACGACGTGGAACTGATATATTTGGATACTGAAAACGTGAAAGAGACAATCGACCGTGCGGCCACCCAGAGGCTCAGCCCGGATAAAAGCAAATGGGATGATTGGATAGATTTGGTTATAAAATATATCAGGGAATCCAAATACGGAGAGGAGAACGGATGCGATACAATTGAAGAGCTTTACGATTATTTTGAAAAGCGTGTGCGAATGGAGCACAAAATCATGGAAAAGTTGAATTTCCCTGTTTATGTAATCAAAAACCCCGAGTTCGACTGGGAAAAAGTATGGGAGAGGATTGAAGAAATCCTATGAAAAATTTTAAATTTAGTTGCCTTGGTAAAAACGTCGACGTTTTGCCTAAGGCAAACGGGCGACGAAAATACCAAGGCAAAAAGGATGTTGCTAAACCATTATGAAATATTCCTCGCAGCGCATGTAGTGTATGAGGGTGTATATCCCGGCCCAGAAGGTGGTGGGATAATTTTTAAACGATATCAATCTATTAGGCTTGAAAGAGGAATTACATATGACTGAACCCAGGTGTTCACCGTTCATGTTGATTTTTAGAAGGTTGTCGTCATGCCGTTGAACAATCCACTGCCCGTAAGGCGTATCCAGTTCCATGGAATCGATTTCGCGGGGCAGCAGTGAACAGGCGCGATTTTTGTGTTTGTCCGGATTGGGGATGAATTTGATCCATGCCGTCATAATCGGGTTGTTGTTTTCATATACAACATATTTCTTATGACCTATATGCGGAGGCTTGTAATCGCCGAGTTCATTTTTTTCAACTTTTGTAGTATACGTAATCCTACCGGCTTGGTCGCTGACTATCTTGTTTGAACCGATCAAGCGCTTGTTTCTAATCTTCGCCACCGGTCTGTTCTTCTCGTCCAGCAGTGTCCAGGTCAAAAATCCTTTTTTAATTCGAATATCCATAAAATCCCCCTTGTGCTAGAACAATAAATATATGGTCCCGCCAATCACACCTGAGCCGACCATGACCGAGATGGGATTCAGTTTCCATTTTCTGAGTGCGAAAAGCGCACCTGCAAATAAAAACAACGCAATATAGTTAAAAGATGATGAGCCGACTTCAATCGGCTTTCCGCCCAATACGGCTATGTGCAAAATTTTTAAACCCGCCGCGGCAATAAGGGCGGCTATGGCCGGCCGAAGACCGGCAAGCACGGCTTGAATAACGGATAAACCTTTATGCTTGTTGTAAATATAAGCTAAAAGAGTGACTATTATGCAAGCCGGGAAAATACTTCCAATGGTGGCGATTATCGCTCCCGGAAAACCGGCTATCCTCATGCCTATGAAAGTTGCCGAGTTAACGGCTATGGGACCGGGTGTCATCTGGGCGATTGTTATAAGGTCTGCGAATTCTGTGAATGTGAGCCACTGGTGGGCCTCCACCACCTGGTTTTGTATGAGGGGGATGGCGGCCATTCCGCCTCCTATGCTGAAAAGTCCAACCTGTATGAAAGACCAGAAAAGATTAAGATATATCAACGGGCAAGGCCTTTCCTTTCGTATTATCCTTTTTGCTTAAATAGAGAAATTCCAAAATGCCTATTACGGCGCATGTCAATATAATGAATGCGATGTTTATATTTAGAAAAAACACAGCTACAAACGCGCTTACCATGGTTGCAATCGGTATGAAGCTTTTTTCTTTTAAAACATTCTTGCAAAGGTCGATGACGACATTTATGATTACAGCGGCCACACCCGCCTGCATCCCTTTAAGAAGGGCGTTGATCATTATGTTTTCTTTAAAAGCGACATAGAAAAAGGATATAACCGAAAGAATGAGCAACGGGGGGAGTATGGTCCCGAGGATTGTCACCATTGCTCCGAAAATCCCGCCTATTCTGTATCCAAGGAGAATAGAAGCGTTAACAGCAACCGCTCCGGGTGAGGATTGTGCCACTGTTGTAAGATCAAAGACTTCATCCTCATTAACCCATTCCAAATCGTCTACGAATCTCTTTTTCATGAGAGGGATGATAACAAAGCCCCCACCGAAGGTGAAAGAACTCAAATGAAAAGTTGAAAGAAATAGTTTTGTGTATAATTTTGTTTTGCTACCCACTAAGTATAATGCCCTCCAATGTGTGCCGATGCTCAATAATTTGATGTGAGGCCCTTTATCTAAACCACATATCGTCAGTCATTATATAGCTTGAAAGTCTATAAGTAAAATAGTATTATTGTATAAAGAGTATAATGAATTCATTATACATAAACAACCGGTTAATTGAACAATGGAATTTGAAAAAGGCAAGGTTCTATATGAATATCAGACATCTGAGAATATTTGTCGCGGTCAACGAGACAGGCAGTACAACGGCGGCAGGGAAAAAACTCCACATAGCACAACCATCGGTTAGTCTTGCCATATCCGAACTTGAAGATTATTACGGGATAAAGCTTTTTGACAGGATTTCAAATAAGCTTCAAATCACTGAAGCGGGAAAGTATTTTTTGCAATATGCTTCCCATATCGTGGGTTTGTTCGATGATATGGAAAAAGAAGTTAAAAACATGGACAAGATTGGCATAATCCGTGTCGGGGCAAGCGTAACCATAGGAAGTTACCTGCTGCCCAAGTACATCACGGAATTTAAAAAGAAACATGAGAATATGGATGTAAGGGTGAAAATCAACAATACGGACAGGATCCAGCAGTATGTCTTGTCAAACCAGGTCGACATCGGCTTAATTGAAGGAAAGGTGAATAACGCAGATATTATAACCAAAGCGTTCCGTGTAGATGAGCTTGTCGAAATCTGCGCCAAAAAACATCCTTTCGCCGGCAGGGATGATGTGAATGTAGATGAATTGAAGAGCCAAAGCCTCATATTGAGGGAGTCCGGCAGTGCGGTGAGGGATGTTATCGACAGAAACATGAGTCTCCACGGGTTGGAAATGGAGCCGGCGTGGGAAAGTACTAGTACGGAAGGCATCATTCGCGCAGTAAAAGCGGGCCTGGGTGTTTCAGCACTCCCGGAATTGATTGTCAAGGATTGGATCAAAAAGGGTGCGGTGAGCAGATTCAAAGTCAAGGGAATAGAGTTGAAAAGAAAATTCAGCCTGATTCACCACAGGAACAAATACCTATCGAGAAGCGCAAAGGATTTCATTTCGATTTGCAAATAGAATTGACCTTTTAAAATAATGTATATAAAATATTTCAAATGACTTAAGGAGAAAATTATAATGAATAAAATACGCATAGGAATAGCCGGTTACGGGAATCTCGGGAAAAGCGTCGAAACCGGCATGCTTAATCAGGAAGATATGGAACTTGCGGGGATTTTTACAAGGAGGGATCCTTCATCTATTGAAACCGCAACAAAAGACGCGCGGGTTTTTCATGTGGATGAGGCTCCGAATATGACCGATGAAATCGATGTCATGGTCCTATGCGGCGGCAGTATGACAGACATGCC
>CAZWVS010000033.1:0-14625 GCA_964636935.1 uncultured Clostridiaceae bacterium | reverse complement strand
ATACTAATTATTTATGGAGGGTTTATGTTAAAAAAGACAATACTTACGGAAGTAATGAAGGAAGCTGTGGAACAGCTGTCGCTGGGAGGGGCTTTTCTCACCACGGGATATGAAGACAAGATCAACACGATGACGATAGGCTGGGCGGCGATGGGAAAGATATGGAACAAACCCGTGCTTATCGTAGCCGTAAGATATTCAAGACATACCTTCAACCTCATCGACAAAGCCAACCAGTTCACAGTAAGCTTTCCGCAAAAGGGGAAACTTGCGAAAGAGCTTGCATTATGCGGCTCTAAATCAGGAAGGGATATTGATAAATTCGACGAATGCGGATTCAAGACGCTTGAAGCAGCCACCGTGGTACCCCCCCTAATAGACAAATGCAACACACATATTGAATGCAAAGTCGTATATAAGCAGGCCATGGAACCGGGAACGCTCAACCCGTCGATAAAAAAGACATTCTATGAACCCGGGAACGATTATCATGTGCTGTATTATGGAGAAGTAACCGCATGCCACGTCACCGAGGAGGAATGAATTGGAAAAGATCAATGTAGGTATTTTTTACGGGGGGGTCTCGACGGAACATGAAGTTTCCAGAAGATCCGCCGTACACATACTCAATTCCCTTGATGCCGTGAAATTCAATCCTGTGCTTTTCGAGATAACAAAAGGGGGACGGCTTATCGTTTGCGATGCATCGGATGTCGACATGCAGGATTGCTGCCGGCTCATATTGGAGGACCAAGTACGGACAAAGGGCGTCTCCGTTCCCTATTCGGAGGAGTTGTTTGAAAATTTCGATATAGACGTGGTTTTCCCGGTTATCCACGGCACCGGCGGCGAAGACGGGGTGCTGCAGGGGTTTTTTGAAACATGCGATATCGCCTATGTGGGAAGCGGGGTGCTTTCCTCGGCTCTCGGATTCGACAAGGCTTTTGCAAAAATCATCCTAAAAGACAGGGGGATACCCCAGGCGGGGTATGTTTGTCTCGATATGGATAGGACGGGGGACTTTTCCGGCTTAGATGAAAAAATTGGAAATAAGCTCGGCTATCCGGTTTTTGTAAAGCCTGCAAACGGCGGATCCTCCGTCGGAATATACAAGGTCAAAAGCCCGGGCGATTTAAATTCCGCATTGAAAAAAGCCTTCAGATACGACAGGAAAATAATAGTCGAGGAAGAAATCAAGGGAAGGGAGCTGGAGTGCGCGGTAATAGGCGGATATGAAAAGGCGCAGGCTCTCGGTGTCGGCGAAGTGATACCCTGCAACGAATTCTACGACTACAAGGCGAAATACATTGATGAAGGTTCAAGAACGGTCATTCCCGCCCCTGTCGGACAATCCGTGACAGACAGGGTCATGGCGATGGCCGTAGAGGCGTTCGAGGCGCTGGACTGTTTCGGGCTTGCCAGGGTGGATTTTTTCCTGGACGAAGCAAACAACATATATCTGAATGAAATAAACACAATGCCCGGCTTTACAAGTATCAGCATGTATCCTAAATTGTGGAAGGCCGGGAACGGGGACGATATGGGCCTGGTCACCGAATTGATACGGCTTGCCATGGAAAGAAAGAAAAGATATTCCTTCTTGAGGGAGTACCAGGGAGAAGAAAGCGATGAATAACTCCCCTGTAGGCATTTTTGATTCGGGCCTTGGCGGACTTACCGTTGTCAGGGAGATACACAGGCTGATGCCCGGTGAAAACCTGATTTATCTCGGAGACAGCAAAAGGTCGCCTTATGGGACGAAGTCAAAGGAGACAATAATTAATTTCGCTTTTCAAGACGTCAGGTTCCTGGTTGACAAGGGCGTGAAGGCGATTGTGGTGGCGTGCAACACGGTCAGTTCCAACGCCATAGCGGAACTGAAAGCCGGGTTAGACCTTCCCTTTGTGGAGGTGATAAAACCGGGCTCCGCCGCTGGGGTCGAAGCGGCGGTAAACAAGAAAATCGGTGTCATCGGCACACGTGCGACCATCGAAAGCGGCGCTTACCTTAAAAAACTTAAGGCAATTGATCCGGACATGGAGGTAATACAAAAGAGCTGTCCGCTTTTTGTCCCCCTGGTTGAAGAGGGAAGTCATATGTGGGAAAGCGAGATTGCCGCCATCACAGCCGAGATGTATCTGGGGGGATTGAGACAAAAGGGCCTGGACGCCGTGATTCTCGGATGCACGCATTACCCGCTTCTCGGTAAAATCATACAAAATGCACTGGGACCGGATGTAAAATTGATAGATTCAGCCCGAAACGCCGCATTGCGCCTTTTGGAACTGCTGGACCGGGATTTACGGAACAACACCACCGGAGAAGGCGTCATAGAATTATACACAAGCGACAGTGTGGAAAAATTTCTCCCGTTGGGTAGGGAAATCCTGGGCATGGGGGGCTTGAAAGCCGAAAGGGTCGACATTGAAAAATACTGAAAAGGCATATAAAATACTTAAAAACCGAAGGACGGCGTTATGAAGGATGTACTTGTGACGGTAAAAGGCGGAGACGAATCCATAGGGGACGCAGGCATGGAGCTTGTAACCGAAGGCAGGCTTTATAAAAAGGCCGATGCCTATTATATAACCTACAATGAAACCGGGATGACGGGAATGGAAGGGACCACGACGACACTCAAGGTGGAGGAGGGCAAGGTGACCCTTATAAGAAACGGAACCGTGTCCTCGACATTCGTGTTCGAAAAAGGCAAGAAGAACATCTCCCACTATTCCACGGAATTCGGGGTTTTCACGATCGGTGTGAAAGCCGAAGAAATCGATTCGCAGATCGATGAAGCCGGAGGTTTCGTATCGATAATATATTCCCTCGACATGTCCGGGCAGGAACCGGGCAGGAACGAATTTTTAATGACAATAAGAGAGGTGGAGAATGACCTGCATGGTAGAAACAATAATAAGGCAAATTGAAGAAGCCGTCGGCACCGCGCTGGACCGTGCGATTGAATCGGGGGAGCTTCCCCGATTCGATGTCCCCGACATCATAATTGAAAAGCCCAGGGAAGAGGGGCACGGCGATTTTTCATGCAACATAGCCATGATTTCGGCGAGGCCGGCCAGGATGGCCCCTGTGAAGATAGCGGGCATAATCCGCGACAGGCTTAACACCGAAGATACGCTCATAGAAAAGATGGAAGTGGCCGGACCCGGCTTTTTGAATTTTTTCATAAATGAGGAGTGGCTGCGCAAGTCACTTGAACAGATACTCGAACAGGGTGATGATTTCGGAAGGCTTGATCTCGGGAAAGGCAAAAAGGTCATGGTCGAATTCGTAAGCGCCAACCCCACGGGCCCCCTGCACATGGGAAACGCAAGAGGCGGGGCTTTGGGGGACCTCATCGCAGAAGTGCTTGAAAAATCCGGACATGAGGTTGTCAGGGAATATTATGTCAACGATGCGGGAAACCAGATAGAGAAATTCGCACAGTCCCTGGACCTGAGATATCTGCAGGAGCTAAAAGGTGAAGACCATGTGGAATTCCCCGAAGACTGCTATCAGGGAAGGGACATAATCGAACATGTGCGCGACTATATAGAAGACGGAGGGGAGGACCTGACGGACAAGGATTCCGGATACAGGAAAGATAAGCTTGTGGGGTACGCTCTTCCGAAAAATTTGGAAAATATAAAAAAGGGATTGTCCAGGTACGGGATAAAGTTCGACAATTGGTTTTCCGAGCAGTCGCTCTATGATTCGGGGGAGGTCGATGAGACCATAGAACACCTGAAACAAAACGGACACACCGTAGAGAGGGAAGGCGCGTTGTGGCTTAAAGGGGGAAGCATAGGTTCGGAAAAGGACGAGGTGTTGATCAAGTCCGACGGGTTCAAGACATATTTCGCAGCCGACCTGGCATATCACCGGAATAAATTCATCAAGAGGGGTTTCGACAGGGTTATCAACCTGCTCGGCACGGACCACCACGCACATGCGCAAAGGATGAGGGATTCAATGCCTGTCATCGGCATAGAAAAAGAAAGACTCGACCTGGTCCTTTTTCAGCTTGTCAGGCTTATTAAGGGCGGAGAGACCGTCAGAATGTCAAAAAGGACGGGAAGGGCGGTTTCCCTTGACGACCTGCTTGACGAAGTGGGAGTCGACGCGGCAAGATTCTTTTTCAATATGAAAGCATCGGGAAGCCATCTTGACTTCGATCTGGACCTTGCGGTCAAACAGACAAATGAAAACCCCGTTTTCTATGTCCAATACGCACACGCAAGGATATGCAGCATGCTGAGGATACTCGAAGAAGACGGTGTCGACACAGGTTTTGTGAAATGTCCAAAACCGGGGGTTTTAACCCAACGGGAGGAAAAGGACCTGATGAGGGTTCTCGCGGAATATCCTGAAGAAATAGCGGCAAGCGTGAAGACGCTGGAGCCGTCAAGGCTGACAAGATACGCTGCGGACCTGGCTTCGGCATTTCACAGTTTTTACAATGCCTGCAGGGTAAAGGGAGAGGAAAAGGAGATTATGGAAGGAAGGCTGGCCCTTGTGAAAGCCACTCTGTCCGTGATCAGGAACGTGCTTGGCGTGTTGAGGATAAACGCGCCGGAGAAGATGTGAACAAATGGATTTAAAATCAAAGTTTGGAAAATTTATAATCAGGCCTCTGGGAATCATAATGCCGCTTGTGCTTGTTTTGTCCGTGCCGCTGCTGGCAGCCGGTGAAGACAGCCTGCTTGGCGGTTACATAGGTTTCATAAAGGAGAAATCGGAAAAGACCGTGGACATGGTCAACCTTGAAAAAAACCTAATCAAAGGGGCTTTGTCTTCAACCGACAAATATACATATTTTCAGGAGATTGAAACATATGAAAGCCAGGTCGAAGAGTATGAAGATGCCAATTTCGTCGGAATCGGCATAACCATGACGGAAGAAAAAAGAGGCGCATTCGTCAACTCCGTTTTCAGAGGCTCGCCGGCATACAGAACAGGGATTGAATCAGGCGATGTCATAGTGTCCGCCGACGGCAGGGACCTGGCGGGAATGGCCCTCGCCGACATTGCAAAGCTGATCAAAGGCCCCGTGGACACCGATGTGGAGATCGGATACCTTAAAGGAGGTGTCGGGGAAACGGTTTTTGTAACAATTACAAGGGCGAACATATCCATGACAACCGTCGAATATACGATTTTCGAGGATGCGGGATATGTCCGCATTTCCGGGTTTACGGATAAAACCGGAAGCGAATTCGGCGATGCGCTTGATAAGATTGAAAAAGCCGGGGTCAAAGGCATCATGCTCGACCTTCGCGACAATGGAGGGGGCACCGTGCGGGGATGCATCCGGACGGCCGCCGAACTTCTTTCTGAAGAAACCATAGTCAGACTGGAATTCAAATATCCCGGATATCTCGACATACGCTATGTCGCGCCGGAGAACGATAAAAGCTACAACATAGTTGTGCTGGTGAATAGAAACACCGCCAGCGCAGCGGAAATACTGGCGGCTGCAATACAGGACAACGACAAGGGGAGGCTTGTCGGTGAAACCACATACGGCAAAAGCCTTGTGCAGTCCTCCTTCAAGATTTTGAACAAGAGCGCATACGATAAATATTCAAAGCTGACCGGCGAAAAGGACATGTATGTCATTATCAGGACACTGGCCATGAAGGGGGAGACCCCCAGGGATGACGAGTGGCTCGGGGCCGTCAAACTGACAATCGGCGAATATATGACACCCTCCGGGGAATCGATAAACAACACGGGTATCGAACCGGACGTTGAAATACCATATAACAGGACCCCCATGATTGACGTGGCGGCCGAAGGGGAGATATGGGTTTACGACAAATACGGCATAGGCATGACTTCCGACGAAATCAAAAAGGCGGGAAGCATTCTTGAAAAGCTGGGCTATCTTGACGGGTTTTCCGCATATTATGATCAAGCGGTCTTCGATGCGGTCATGAAATTCCAAAGGGACGAGGGCCTGTACCCCTACGGGGTTTTGGATTTCACAACCCAGAAAGCCTTAAACAACCGGTTAAGGCTGATCGGCGCCGGCGAAAAGGATCCACAGTTCGCAATGGCGTTGGATGAATTGATGAAAGCGGCGGAAAATGAATAAAAAACTTATTTACAGGATAATATACATAACGGCGATTTGCCTTCTGACGAGCGCAATGGTGTTCTCGTCTTCGGCGGTCAATGTCAACAGCGACTATTACGAGGGGCTTTTCTCTTTTGTAAGCATGATGCATGCCATGGATCTGGATGTGGAGTCCCTCAAGGGGGCCTCCCTCAACGGCGCCATGGAGGGCATGTCGGAATATTCATGCTTCACCCTCGCTGAAAACCCGTATTTGCAAAGCGCCCGCGGAATAGGGGCGGCATTGGAAAAAACCAGACAGGGTTTCGCGGTTGTCTCCGTGACGCCCGCTTCACCGGCGTATGAGGCTGAAATCCAAGCAGGTGACGTGATAATCTCCGTAGACAAGCACAACACTTCCACAATGGGAATCGAATATTTCAGTTCATATGTCTCTTCCCGCGAATCCGTGCTGCTGGAGATACATGACAGGGAGCTGGGTTATACAAAAGCCGTAAGGGTGTCCCATTCCCCCGGTTTTGACAGGGAGGTGGATTATGCGCTTCTTGACAGGGCGGGGTTCATACGCATAAACCGATTCACGGATGAAACCGCATCCATAGTTCAAAGCTATATTGAAATCATTGAAAAATCCGGAAGGAAAAACCTGATATTGGATCTGAGGGATCTTGTGTCCATGGATGTTGAAAACGGAATTGAAGTTGCATTGCTTGTTTCCGAAGGCGGAATGGTCGCGCGAACCGGTTCGAGGACATATGCCTCCCCGCTAAAAGGGACAGGGCTCAATGTCGGTGTTATTGTAAACAACCATACGAAGGGCGCCGGGGAAATAATAGCGGGATCGCCCGGGGTCAAGGTTTACGGAGACAGTTCGGGAGGCAAGGCGGTCCATTTGTCATATTATCCGGTATTCACCGAATTCGGGTATGCCCAATATACCAAGGAAACGGGAAAGGAAGACCTTGCGGGAATTCTGAATCACATAAAATTCACGAACCCCGAGATACCTGACGGCTATGTTTCCGGTTATATCGGAATAGTCGAGTCCGGGGTTTACAATTCCCAAGGCAGGCTTATCTCGGAACAGAATCCCGTTATCCCCGATGTTTATGTGGAAAATTCCGAAATAGGGTATATGGATTATCAGCCGGGGGAAGGGATGATAAATATAAGGCGCGACTACTCCGAAGGCGGCGTCAACTACGACATATACATGGCTAAAAAAATATTGTCTCATCTGGGATTTTACAACGGCCCCATGGATGTTGTTTTCGGATTTGAGATGACCATGGCGGTGAACCAGTATAAAAGGGAGAACGGGAAACCCGCCGACGGCATCCTGGACACGGACACACAGGCGATGCTCAACACCTATACACTTAAAACCGTGCTTGAAAAGGACGAGTGTATCAGCGCCGCCCTAAACGATATGCAGTTTTAAAAAATGGAGGGATTGATGAACGATGAATTGAGGTTCAGGCAGATACATCTGGATTTTCACACCAGTGGATTGATTAAGGGGATCGGACGGGATTTCAATGCGGATGAATTTGCAAAAACCCTATATGACGCAGATGTCGATTCCGTAACCTGCTTTGCAAGATGCCACCACGGATACTTGTACTATGAATCGGAAAAATTCCCGGAAAGGATACATCCGGGCCTTGAAGCAAGGGGCATGCTTGAAAAGCAAATTGCCGCGTGCAGGGAGAAGGGTATAAAAACACCGGTTTACATAACCGTGCAATGGGATTATTATTCAGCCTGTGAAAACCCCGAATGGCTTATGAGGGACGAAAAGGGCGCGCCCATGGGACAGGAGCCCCTAAAACCGGGTTTTTACGCTTTTCTATGTGTCAACACCGGTTATAGGGATTTCTTAAAAGAGCAGACCCTCGAAGTTCTTGAAAAACTCAAACCCGACGGGATATTCTTCGACATAGTGCAGACAAAGCCATGCTGCTGCCCTTCTTGTATCGAAAGCATGAATAAAAAGGGTTTCAACCCTTTTTCACAAAAGGACAGATATTCGCACTACGGACAGGTCCTTGAAAATTTCAAAGGGGAGATGACCGAACTGGTGGAATCGAAGGTTCCCGACGCCTCTGTTTTCTATAATTCCGGACACATAGCATATGAAACCAAAGAGACAATGGGCAGCTATACACATTTCGAGCTTGAAAGCCTTCCGGGCGGGGAATGGGGCTACATGCATTTCCCCATAACGATGCGATATGCCCGCAAACTCGGAAAGGACTGCCTCGGGCACACGGGTAAATTCCATACCTCATGGGGTGACTTCCATTCTTTTAAAAACAGGGAGGCCCTTGAATATGAATGCTTCAGGATGCTGGCGCTGAATGCAAAATGCCTGATAGGCGACCAGCTTGAGCCATCCGGAAAATTGTCGCCCCACGTATATGACCTGATCGGCGGGGTGTATTCAAAAGTGAAGAAGATGGAGCCATGGTGTGAACAAGCCGTGCCGGTCACGGAAATAGGCGTGCTTTCACCCGACGAATTCTCAGGATCGGGAATAGAAGCCATACCCGAAGCCATGACGGGGGCGGCAAGAATGCTTGAGCAGTGTTCATATCAATTCGACTTCATAGACTCACAGATGGATTTCAACGGTTACAAGCTGATCATATTGCCCGATACGATACCCGTCGATGAAATGCTGGCCGGAAAGCTTGACGATTATGTAAAAAGCGGAGGCGCGGTTTTAGCTTCATTTGAATCGGGGATGGATGCCGATGGAGGAAAATTCGAACTCCCCGGGCTCTGTGTCGAAGTTGAAAACACAACGGTTGACGATGAAGGAAAACCCGTAAGGGGCAGATTCACCGAACACAACGATTTCGCGGACTATGTGATACCCGAAGGGCGCATTGGAAAGGGGCTGAATCCCACGGAGCATGTGATGTATGCAAAAGGGGTCGAGGCACGGGCGCTGTCCCGAGGCGCAAGTGAAATAAAATCCGTAGAACCGTATTTCAACCGCTCGTACAGGCATTTTTGCTCACACAGGCAGGCGCCGTCATCCGGTGAATTCGGATATGACGCCGTCGTGTCGACAAAAAGCACCGTTTATTTCGCCCATCCTGTTTTTTCGATATATGAAAGATTCTCGCCGCGGTGGATAAAGACCATGGTGGCCAACGCCATAGACGGCCTGATAGGGGACAAGACCGTATCCCATGACGGACCCTCATGTGTGACGACCGCTATAAACCGGCAAAAGAAAAAAAACAGGTATGCATTGCACATTCTTTCATTCATACCCGAGGCAAAAAGCGCTTCTCTTGATATCATCGAAGACATAATACCGCTTCACGACCTGAAATTCGAATTGCACCTCCCCGATGAGGTTCGCTTGCTCAAGGCGGTAAACGGAGGACGAATAACCGATGTTGAAATAAAAGGCAAAAAAGCTGTATTCAATGTGCCGGTTTTAAAAGGCGGCATGCTCGTGGAAATCGTTTATGCTTAAGTGAAGAACACCCGTGACTTCAGTCATGAGAGGTTCAAGGAAATTGAGCTCATATAAAATGTGAAAGTTTGTGAATAAAAACTTGCAATTATCATTGACATTTCAATACATGGAATAATAAAATTACATATGGAATGAATGGAGGTGGATATGCCGGCAAAATACATATTCGTTACAGGCGGGGTTGTTTCAGGTCTGGGGAAAGGCATAACGGCCGCCTCCCTGGGAAGGCTTCTAAAAGCCAGGGGATACAGCGTGACGATGCAAAAACTGGATCCCTATATAAATGTCGACCCCGGAACCATGAGCCCGTATCAGCACGGTGAGGTATTTGTAACGGATGACGGGGCCGAGACGGATCTCGACCTCGGCTCATATGAAAGATTCATCGATGAATCTTTAGGCAGCGCCAGCAATGTGACCTCCGGCAAAATCTATGAAACGGTGATAGGCAAAGAGCGAAAAGGCGATTTCCTGGGCAACACCGTACAGGTCATACCCCATATAACAAATGAAATTAAAGACAGGATATTCAAACTGGGAAAAGACACCGATTTTGTCATTACCGAAATAGGCGGAACCGTCGGCGACATAGAAAGCCTGCCCTTCCTGGAAGCCATCAGGCAGGTATCCGTGGAGCTGGGAAGGGGAAGGCACATATTCATACATGTGACACTCGTGCCATATCTTGCAAAAGCCGGTGAATTCAAGACAAAACCCACACAGCACAGCGTAAAGGAATTGAGAAGCATCGGCATTCAGCCGGATATCATCGTATGCAGGGCGGAAAAAAGGTTCCACAGCAGCATCAAGGACAAAATAAGCCTGTTCTGCAATGTCGACAAAGAGTGTGTCGTGCAAAACTATGATTCGGACTATCTTTACCAAGTCCCCCTGATGCTCGAAGATGAGGGGCTGGCCAGGATTGTTCTGGACCTCGTCGGCATGGAGAACCGCAAACCCGACCTTTCCGACTGGCGTGATATGGTGGACAGGATTCAAAATCCCACGAAAAAAGTCACAATAGGGCTTGTGGGCAAATACACAAGGCTGCACGACGCCTATGCAAGTGTGGTCGAAGCCCTCAAGCACGGCGGGTATCACAACCGCTGCGAAGTCAAAATATCATGGATTGATTCGGAATTTTTAAATGAAGGCAATATCAAAGAGAAGATGAAGGGGATTGAAGGCGTCATCGTGCCCGGTGGATTCGGAGACAGGGGAACGGAAGGCAAAATAAGGGCGGTTGAATATGCACGAACAAACAAAATACCGTTTTTCGGAATTTGTCTGGGACTGCAGATGGCGGTCATAGAATTCGCGAGAAACAAAGCGGGAATGAGGGACGCAAACAGCACGGAGTTCGATGCGAAAACCCCATATCCGGTCATAGACCTGATGCCTGAGCAAAACGGTGTCGTCGACTTGGGGGGGACCATGAGGCTGGGCGCATATCCGTGTGCCGTCGAAAAGGACACCGCGGCTTTCAAAGCCTATCTGACGGATATGATCAAAGAGCGCCACAGGCACAGGTATGAAGTGAACAATGAATTGAGGGGGCGTCTTGCCGAATCGGGAATGGTGTTCAGCGGCCGGTCGCCGGACGGCAAACTGATTGAAATGATAGAGATAAGAGATCACCCATGGTTTATAGGGGTGCAGTTCCATCCGGAATTCAAATCCAGACCCAACAACCCCCACCCGCTTTTCAGGGAGTTCATAGCGGCGGCATGCGGCGTATCCCGTTAGTCGAACCTCTCATGACTGAAGTCACGGGTGTTATTCACTAAAGCATAAATCAGCTAAGGCGCATATTTCAACATACTTGTCAGGTTCCCTTGACAAGTATCTCAATAGTAACTATAATTTACTAATCAAAAAAAGAGTTAGGAAAAAGGTGGAAACATGCCCGATAAAAAAACCATTTTGACATATGATGGCTTAAAACAGCTTGAAAAGGAGCTTGATTACCTGAAAGGTAAAAAACGAAAGGAAGTGGCCGAAAAAATAAAAAAAGCCATCTCCTTCGGCGACATATCCGAAAACAGCGAATACGACGAAGCTAAAAACGAGCAGGCCGCGCTTGAAGCCAAGATAAGCAGACTGGAATCAAGCCTCCGGAATGCGGAAGTGATTGACGACGATGCAATACAGACGGACCAGGTCAGGGTGGGGTGCAAAGTCAAAATATTGGATATGGAATACAACGAAGAGGAAATATATCAAATTGTCGGCTCCATGGAAGCGGATCCCGCAAAGCAGCGCATATCCGATGAATCACCCGTGGGGAGCGCACTTCTCGGCAAAAAGCAGGGGGAGGACGTGGAGGTCGAGGCCCCGCTGGGCTGTCTCAGATTCAGGATTCTTGAAATAAGCAAATAAAGTTGTTAGAAGCCGATAAATTATATATACTTATTACTGGCAGTTTAATACGGGACTGTCAGTTTTATATTACTCAAAGACCCTGGGAAATCCCGGCAGGGCAGGATGACGGAGGTTGAAATGCAGGAAAAAGACAATGCGGCGGCAAACACGGAAGACCTTAATGAAATACTGAGGGTCAGACGCGAAAAACTTGCCGATTTGCAAAAAGAGGATAAGGATCCTTTTGACATGACGACATATGATGTCGATTGCCATGCGTCGGATGTTTTTGAGAATTATGAAAAGCTTGAAGGGACCACCGTGTCATGCGCCGGAAGGATCATTGCAAAGAGGGTCATGGGAAAAGCAAGTTTCTGCCACATGCAGGACCGTACGGGAAAGCTTCAGCTTTATGTAAGGAAAGACCGGCTTGGGGACGATGAATACGACATGTTCAAAAAAATGGACATCGGCGACATCGTAGGGGTTTCCGGGGAGGTCTTCACCACAAACAGGGGTGAAAAATCCGTAAAAGCCGACAAACTCACATTGTTGTCCAAGTCATTGCAGCCCCTGCCGGAAAAATGGCACGGACTCAAGGACATGGACCTCAGATACCGCCACAGGTACACAGACCTGATTGTAAATCCGGATGTCATCAAGACATTCGTCGCCAGGTCCGCCATAATGGCGGCCATAAGGGAATATATGAACGGCAGGGGTTTCATGGAAGTCGAGACCCCGGTCCTTCACAATCACACCACAAACGCGGCGGCAAGGCCTTTTAGAACCCACCATAACACACTGGACATAGACATGTTCCTGAGGGTCGAGCTTGAACTGCATCTTAAAAGGCTGATTGTGGGCGGTTTGGAGAAGGTATATGAAATAGGCAGGATTTTCCGAAACGAAGGCATGAGCTACAAGCACAACCCCGAGTTTACAATGATAGAGGCCTATGAGGCATATACGGACTATAACGGAATGATGAAGTTGACCGAGGAGCTTTTCGGATATGTGGCGGACAAGGTCTGCGGAACAAAAAAAATAGAATACCAGGGCGAAGCGATAGACCTTGGCGCGCCCTGGGAAAGGATGACCATGGCGCAGTCGGTTAAAAAGTTCACCGGCGTGGATTTCGACTCCTTCGACAAAGATGATGAAAGGGCAAGGGCTGAGGCCGAAGGGTGTGAAGTCGGAATAGAGGAGCATGCGACCTGGGGTGAGACACTCAATGCTTTTTTCGAACAGAAGGTCGAAGAAAAACTTGTACAGCCGACATTCATATATGACTACCCCGTCGAAATCTCGCCCCTTGCAAAAAGCAAAAAGGGCCGTCCGCATATAACGGAGAGATTTGAAATATTCATAACATCAAGGGAGATGGGGAACGCCTTCACCGAGCTTAACGATCCCATGGAGCAACAGCAAAGATTCCTTGACCAGGCAAAAAAGAAGACGGGCGAAGAAGGGGATTATTCAATCGATTACGATTTTATCAACGCCCTGGAAACGGGAATGCCCCCTACAGGCGGCCTGGGCATAGGTGTGGACAGGATGATCATGCTGCTCACGGACAATCCCTCGATAAGGGATGTCATACTGTTTCCGACAATGAAGCCGCAGGAGGGCCGGCATGGATGACAAACAGGCCCGGTCATTGCTGGAATTGAGCGAAGGGGCTTCAATACGGGATATTGAAAGAAAATATTCAATTGTCCTGATGCGCATAAAAAACGGGGAGGACATCGATCCGCAGCCGTACCATGAAGCCTATGACGTGCTTACGGGCAGAACGACGGACGACCTGAAAAAAAGGGGCAGGGTGTCCGAGGCGTACAACAGATTCATGGTCGATTACAAAGGATGGGGCATTTTGGGTGTAATATCCCTGGCTGTCATAGCAATGATAGTTGTTCCCATGATTTTCAAAAGGGTTCCGGACCTGGTCGTGTCCTTTGCAGGCAAATATTCGTTTTCCGACGACAAACTTCTGGAAGAAGTGCTTATGGAAGAGCTTCCGGAACTTGAAGACATACTTGTGGAAACGATGTATCTGGATGAAGAAGGTGAAAGCGGTGAATTCGACATGGGAGGCAGAACCCGCCTCACCGCGTTGATACTGACCGAGGAGGCGGATCTTCTCATCATGGACAGCAGTTCATACGCATTTGTCATGCAGGACAATTCGTTGATGCCCCTGAATGAAATAATATCCGGGTTTGATTTCACAATAGATGAGGATGAGTACATATACGGAGTGGATCCGGAAAGCGGAGAAAAGAAGATATACGGAATAGATGTGGCCGGCAGGGAGCTGGTGGATAAATCGATATACGGAGCAAACCAAAGAATAATGTGTGTAGCAAAAAATACGCATCATCTGGATGATGTTGTTACAACAATGAAGATAATATTAACATATGGGGAGTGATTGCCAATGAAAAGATTAAGCGTTGAAAAAAAGGATGGAGTGATATTCTTAAGCGGTGAAGTGGACGTGGGGAACTGTGCCGTATTCAGGGAAATGATTGCCGCTGAAACGGATGAGTCCGAAGAGGAAGTCGTGCTGGATTTCACGTCTCTCGACTATATCGACAGCGCCGGACTCGGGATACTGGTGGGTGTTTATAAGAGACTTGATGAAAAAGGGGTTTCAATGAAGGTCGTCAACACCAACAGTTACATT
>CAZWVS010000032.1:0-14781 GCA_964636935.1 uncultured Clostridiaceae bacterium | reverse complement strand
AACCACAGGAATTTCCGCGGCGGCTTCATATCTGATGTTTTCATATATGAAGGGGGGGTTAACAAAGTTCAGCATGACGGCCGGCATATCGCTCATGCTGGTGTCGGTGCTGCTTGTTTTTGGAAAGACCTCACTTTATGCAATATTATATGAAAGCCGGGTTTTCAGGAGACTGATCGGGGAAGGGGTTTTAAATAGGTTTTCCGATTACGGCAAAAGAAAAACCGGGAAGAGACATTTTGTAATTCCTGTAACCATAGGTGTTGCGGCTGCCGCCATGATCGTTTTATTGCCCTTTATTTACGCCGCGGCGGGAATAGGAGCTATTCTGGTTATGCCGGTCATACTGATAAAACCGGTTGTCGGAGTTTTCATCCTGGCCCCGGCGATAGCCTTCATCCCAACAACCGCAGCTGTCGGATTGACCCTGTTCATATGGATAGGCGTCACAATTAATATCATTGTGGGTGAAATAGATATAAAGGGCGTTTTCACAAAGGGCAGGTCGGCGGCGCTTTTTGCTATTATCGTATTATCCGGAGGCATACTCTCATTTACACCTGCCATAAGCATGGCGTCGGCAGCGGTCTATTTGGTTTTCATTTCCGTGGTTTTTCAGTTTATAATCCTGGTGCGGTCTAAGGACTCATTCAAGATGATATTGTCGGCGCTTACGGCTGCCGCGGCTTTTGCGGCCCTGTATGGCATATACCAGTATATCTCCGGGAACATAGAAGTGGGCTGGATAGACTCTGAAATGTTCGAGGGGATGAAGCGGATTTATTCGACATTTGAAAACCCGAATGTGTTCGGCGAATATCTTCTTATAACAATCCCCTTTGCAATGGCTCTTTTCTTTGGATCAAAAAAGGTTTTGCACAAAGCCATATGGCTCGGAGCCGGCGGATTGATGGTGATTGCATTGATCCTGACCATGTCAAGGGGATGCTGGATAGGTCTTGCCGTGGGGGTGTTCATATATTTCGCAATAGCGGACAGAAGGTATTTGTGGATGTTTCCGGTTGCCGTCCTGGCTATTCCCTTCATACTGCCGCAAAGCGTTTTGATGAGGCTGTTGAGTATCGGCAACCTGGAGGATTCATCATCGTTGTACCGTTTGTACATATGGCTTGGAACCTTGTCTATGCTTAAAGACTACTGGATAACAGGCGTAGGGCTGGGAACGAAAGCCTTCAGCGGGATTTATTCCGCATACGCATATAACGGCGTGCCAGCGCCGCATGCCCACAACCTTTATCTGCAGATTTTAAGCGAAACGGGAATAGCGGGGCTTTTGTCCTTTGCATGGCTGTCCCTGACCGCGTTTAAAAACAGCATATCCACTTCACTTGGAAAGGGTGGATTCAAAAAACATATGGGGGCCGCGCTTGCAGCGTCGCTAACCGGGTTTTTCGTCCAGGGGGTATTCGACAACGTGTTCTACAATTACAGGATATACCTTATGTTCTTTTTGACAGTTGCAATAACTTTTGCATATTCAGCCATATGGGGAAAGGGGGAAGGCATTGAAAGTAAAAAAGATAAAAGCGGTTAACATCATCACGGACATCAACATAGGCGGCGCCGGAAGAATGATTGAACATTTTGCAGCGGGATTCGACCGCGACAGATTCGACATATGTGTGATCCTTCCCTCAAAAAGCAGACTTGCGGATATTATAAAAAAATATGATGTGACGGTCATAGCCTTCGACAAGCTCAAGGGAAAATCCCTGGACATAGCCTCCATTCCACATATGAGGAAACTGTTGAAAAAAATAAAACCGGACATTGTCCACACCCACGCGAGTTTCTCTTCAAGAATTGCGGCGCGTCTTGCCGGTGTGAAAAAGATAGTTTACACAAGACATTGCGTGTACCCTCCCGGGAGATTCATGAAAAGTTTCGTGGGGAAAGCTATAGGAAGAATCATGTTTGCGCTTTTCACAGACCTGGCGGTGGCTGTATCTCCAGCCGCTGCCAAAAACCTTATCGCCACGGGTGTCCCCAAAAAAAGGATAAAGACTGTCATGAACGGGGTGCCCCCTTTAGAAAAGGCGGATGAGAAGACCTTGCGGGAATTGAAAAACAGGTACGGGATATCACAACAGCAGAAAATTGCGGGGATGACGGGACGCCTTGAAGAAATCAAAGGACATAAGTATGCCATAAAGGCCGTCGCGGAGTGTGTGGCCGAGGGGATGGATATCAAGCTTATTGTGGCGGGGACGGGAACAGTCGGGGATGAACTGAAAAAAGCGGCAGAAGAGGCGGGTGTCTCCGAACGGATTGTTTTCACCGGATTTGTGGATGATGTCTCCCCTCTTGTCGGCATGATGGACATATTTATAAACGCATCTTATGGGACGGAAGCCTCAAGCCTTGCGATACTCGAGGCGATGAGCCTGGGAAAACCCGTCATAGCGACCGAATACGGCGGAAACCCCTATATAGTGAAAGACGGTGAAACGGGCATAATCGTGCCTGTGAAGGACTCAAAAGCTATGGCGGACGCAATTATGGAACTGTTGAACGACGGAACAAAATGCCGGGAATATTCCTACAGTGCTAAAAAGGAATATGAAGAAAAATTCACCGATAGTGTGATGATACATGAAATTGAAAAAACATATACTGAACTGGCTGGAGGGAAAAGACATCCATCCTTATGATAGAAAAAAGGCCGGTGTATTGATATAATTGAACAAAGGGTTAAATTATAAAACGGTCTACAAATATGACATACGTATAAACGGGGGGGATTATTCCGCAACTGTATTACTGTTATGCGGTCATGAATGCGGGTAAGTCAACACAGCTATTGGAGATTTCACACGATTATGAAGTGAATATTGGCAAGAAGATCCTTACATTGAAACCTGAAAGCGATACAAAAGCCGACAACTGCATCGTTGCCAGGATAGGCAGGGACATGCTAAGACGCAATTGCGATTTTTTAATTAAAAAAGAAGAGAACTGGCTTTACAATGAAGTCGCTAAAAACAAAGAAGCGACAATAGTGCTTATCGACGAAGCGCAGTTTCTGAGCAAGGAAAACGTATGGGATTGCGCGCGGATAGTGACTGATCTCGGAATACCCGTGATCTGCTTCGGCTTGAAGTGTGACTTCAGGGGGGAACCCTTTGAAGGGAGCACCTATCTTTTTGCGCTGGCACAGGATATTGAAGAGGTTACGACACGGGCAATATGCAAACGAAGCGAAAAACCTGTAAAAGCCACAGTCAACCTCAGACTGGTCAACGGGGTCCCCTCCTTTACAGGGGGCCAGCTTAGCATAGAGGGCAAAAACAATGTTGTCTACGAGCCCGTAAGCCTGAAGGTGTTCATGGAAATGTTTATTGCCGGCGGCAACAAATACGGTGAGCGATATGAGTGAATCGATCAGGGAGGTTCTGAAACAAAGGAAGAAATTGCTTGGCACATGGGTCCAGATACCCCATCCGGTCGTCGCCGGAATACTTTCCGAGTGCGGATTCGATTGGATCTGTGCGGATATGGAACACACGGAATTCGATTTTCCGGATCTCGCCCGAATGACGGAGGCGGCGGGGGCAAAAGGGGTTTTTGCCGTTGCAAGGGTTTCTGAAAACGCCAAAATGCCGATAAGGAAAGCTCTTGACATGGGGGTTGACTGTGTAATCATACCTCTTGTAAACGATGCGGAAGAGGCGAAAAAAGCTGTCTCATATGCGAAATATCCGCCGGAGGGCATAAGGGGGTTTTCCTTCTGTGCGGCCAACGGATACGGAGGGCGCTTTGATGAATATGTCAAAAAAGCAAACAAGGAAACAGCTGTAGTGGCAATGATAGAATCGAAAAAAGCAGTCGAAAACGTACATGAAATACTTGAAGTCGAAGGAATCGACGGGGTGTTTGTAGGCCCTTATGACATGAGCGGATCATACGGCATCATCGGACAGACAGGCCATGTGATAATTCAAAACGCCGTCAGGAAGGTCGCAAAAGCGTGTTATGAACATAAAAAAACCGCGGGCATCCATATTGTGAACGCGGAAAAAGATGAAATCAGATTCGCCGTCAAAGAAGGATTTTCCTTCATAGCGCTGGGTGTCGACACGGTTTTTTTGAGAAAAGGCGCAAAAGAAATCCTGGAAGCAGGAAGGGGGGAGGCATGAAAATACTTGTGTCGACTTCCCGTTTCGGAGACCATGACCTGCCGGAGAATGTAACCGTTAAAAAAAACCCCTTTGAGAAAAGGCTGGATGCGGATGAAATATCGAAGCTGCTGGACATTCACAAACCCGATGCCCTGATTGCCGGACTTGAACCGTTGAATGCCGCGGTTCTCGAGGGCCGGCCGTGGTTGAAGGTGATATCGAGATGCGGCACGGGAATGGACAACGTGGACCTCGAAACGGCCGAAAGACTCGGAATAAAGGTTTTCAACACACCGGACGCACCGTCGGGGGCGGTCGCTGAAATGACCCTGGCCTTGATATTGTCACTGGTTAAAAAGATAGGGACATACGACAAATCAATACGTTCAGGAGTGTGGGAATGCCCCTCCGGCAGCATGTTAAGCGGAAAAACCGCCGGGATAATAGGATTCGGCAGAATCGGCAAAAGGGTCGGGGCGATGCTGGACTCGCTGGGTTGCAGGGTGATATTTTACAACAGAAGTCCGATTGAAAGCGATTTTGCACGGCAAACTGGATTTGAAGAGCTGATTGAACAGTCAGACATAATCAGCCTTCATATACCCTATACAGACGAAAGCAGACACATGATGGCAAAAGAGCAGCTTGAAAAAATGAAAAAGGACGCATTTTTAGTGAACACCGCCCGGGGCGGGCTTATCGAGGAAGATGATCTTCTGGAGGCGTTAAGAACGGGGGAACTGGCGGGAGCGGCGCTGGACTGTTTTGAAACGGAACCCTACGACGGGCCGCTGCTTTTATGTGAAAACACAGTGCTTACACCCCATAAAGGCTCATCGGCCGTTGAATCAAGAATTAAAATGGAGAGGGAGGCTTTGGACAATGTGTTGAAGTTCTTCAATCTCCGGTGAACTTTACCGCAAAGAGATACGGTCCGGTCCAGGGAGGTGGGTGAAACAGCCGCCGCATAGGGCGGTTGCTTTGATATAATGATAAAAAGTAAACCGGGAAACTATTCAAAGGGGGATATTATGTTTGACAATAATCTGGGTTCGCTCTACAGGACTTCCGACGCAAAGAGCAGGTCCATATGCGCAGAGAACCCGACGGGGGAAAAGGGAGGCGGCGCAAAAGCCGTTCCTGAGGAAAACAGCCCCGGGTCGAAACTGGGTAAGGGATGGAAGATAAGGCCGTGCATTCAGGTTAAAGCTGGAGATACCGCCGTTCTTGCCGATTATCGCGGCGAGGGCATAATAAGGCACATATGGATGACTGCGGACAGCAGGATGCTAAGGGCCGGAATCTTGAGGTTTTACTGGGACGGGGAAGAGGAGCCTTCGGTTGAAGTTCCCATGGGGGACTTTTTCGCCATGGGCCACGGCAGGAGGTATGACGTGAACTCGCTGCCTGTTGCGGTCAACCCCGACGGGGGGCTTAACTGCTATTGGCCCATGCCTTTTAAGAAAGGGTTCAAAATCACTTTTACAAATGAGTATTTTGAAGATGTCAGAGGATTTTTCTATCAGATCAGCTTCGATGAAACGGAAATAGAAGAAAATGCCGCATACTTCCACGCGCAGTGGAACAGGTCCATGACAACCAGGGAATATCCCGAACATGTCATTTTGGAAAATGTGGTCGGGAAAGGTCATTATGTGGGGACATATTTGGCCTGGATGCAGTATTCCGACTGCTGGTGGGGCGAGGGCGAAATAAAATTCTTCATGGACGGAGATGACGAGCACCCCACCATATGCGGAACAGGGACGGAAGACTATTTCGGAGGCGCATGGAATTTCGGCGGCGATTATAAAACCACATACGGAAGAAATTACTCCACACCTTTTATGGGGTTCCCGTACAGTGAAAGAGGTGAGGGGAAGGTTCCCAAACACAGCATGTACCGCTGGCATGTGATGGACCCGATACGCTTCGATAAGGACTTGAAAGTGACGATACAGGCTTTGGGCTGGTGGCCCGACCATAAATATCAGCCGTTGACGGAGGACATTGCATCCGTGGCATACTGGTACCAGACGGAACCGCACAACAGCTTCCCAGAAATGCCCGGATTGGATGAAAGGTGGCCCAGATGACAAAGGAGTGCAAATGCTTGACATAATTCAAATACTGATTATTTTTCTCATCCCGCTTGCAATCCTGTATCTGCAAAGCAAATACAGGATTGTCAAGACACTGAGCCCCATACTTCTGGCTTATGCAATAGGGATATTATGGGGCAACATGCCGGGACTGCCGCTCAACAGGGATTTATCCATGACCATATCCGAGATAAGCGTGCCCATTGCCATACCGCTCATACTGTTTTCGGCGGATTTCGGGAAGTGGCTTAAAAACGCGGGAAAGACCGTGTTGTCATTCACCTTGATGGTGGTTGCCGCCCTGTTGAGCGCGCTGCTGGCGGCGGTTATATTCAGGGGAACGATAAACGAATTTGCCAAGATATCGGGCATGATGGTCGGGGTTTATACCGGAGGCACCCCCAACCTGATAGGAATAGGCATGGGGCTCGGGGTTGAGCAGGATACGCTTGTGCTTGTAAATGCCTGCGACCAGATTCTGGGAGGGGCGTATTTCCTTCTTCTGATAAGCGTAATGAAACCCCTGGTAAGCAAATTTCTCCGACCTTATAAAAGCCTTGGAATAATTGAGGAATCAAGTGATGAGGAAACAAAATTTCTGGGAATGGAAAAATTGGATAAGACCAGATCCGTTATGAAAGTTGCATTCATGTTGCTGATTTGCATCGCGGGACTCGGTATCAGTGCGGGAGCGGCGCTTCTTGTAACCGGGGAACTGAATGCGGCAATAGTTATGCTGGGAGTGACAAGTCTGGGAGTGGGGTTGTCATTTGTTAAAAAGATAAAGAGGATAAGATTCACATTTGAAACGGGCCAATACATAATTCTGGCTTTTTCGCTCGCCCTGGGTACAACCGTGGACATAAATGAAATGCTCAAAGCCTCACCCCATGTGCTCGGTTTTGTAGCCGTGGCGATGTTCGGAGCCTTGATAATCCATCTTGTGCTTGCAAAAATTTTCAAAATCGATTCGGACACGGCGCTGATCACGTCAACAGCCGGTATTTACGGACCCGCATTCATAATACCCGTCGCCAAAGCCCTTAAGAACAGGGAGGTGGTTGTGGCCGGGCTGACCTCGGGACTTGTGGGATATGCCGTGGGCAACTATCTGGGATTTCTAATATATTACATCGCAACCCTGCTATAGCTTTAAAAAATCAAATAAAAAAAGGGCCGCCTCGAAAGACGGCCCTTTTGCATCCGGTTTTTTCTAGCAACCTTCAGCGAGTTTCTTATAATTTTCGTATCTTTCGCGTGAATTCTTTTCAGCCTGTTTGAACAATCTCTCCGCTCTTTCAGGGAAGGTCCTTGTAAGTGAAGCGTATCTGTTTTCACTCATCAGGAATTCCTGGAAGTCCGCGGTCGGTTCCTTTGAGTCGAGTGAGAAGGGGTTCTTTCCTTCTTCAGCCAGCAAGGGATTGAATCTGTAAAGATGCCAGTAACCTGCCTCGACGGCTTTCTTTTCCTGAAGCTGCGAGCATCCCATTCCTGCGCGTATTCCGTGGTTTATGCATGGTGCATATCCTATTATGAGGGACGGGCCATGGTAGCTTTCGGCCTCTTTTACAGCTTTTACAAGCTGCGCCTGATTGGCTCCCTGGGCAACCTGCGCCACATATACATAACCATAGGACATCACCATCATGCCAAGGTCCTTTTTCTTGATGGGTTTTCCTGCGGCTGCGAATTTTGCAACTGAACCGACGGGGGTTGCTTTTGAAGCCTGTCCTCCGGTGTTGGAGTAAACCTCGGTGTCGAACACAAGCACATTCACATCTTCGCCTGAAGCGAGAACGTGGTCAAGTCCGCCGAAGCCGATATCGTAGGCCCATCCGTCACCACCGACAATCCACTGTGAACGCTTGACGAGGTATTCCTTTTTATCAAGAAGCTCGTTTATAACTTCCTCAAGCTCTTTTCCGATGTCGCAGTTCTTATCGTATGTTTCAAGGATTTCAAGAAGCGCTGCGCTGGTCTCCCTGGTTTTCTCGCCGTCGTATCTGGTATCGATCCATGCCTGAGCCTTCTCCTTGAAGTTTGCACATGCTTTAGATTCGATTACTTCCAGGCAGAGATCCTCAATCCTGTCCCTCATCTGCTCAACAGCGATATGCATTCCGAAACCGTATTCCGCATTGTCTTCGAAAAGCGAATTAGCCCAAGCGGGACCGTGTCCGTTTTCATCGACGGGGAAAGGTGTCGATGGTGCGCTTCCACCCCAGATTGAAGAACAACCCGTTGCGTTCGCTATCATCATCCTGTCGCCGTAAAGCTGTGTAACAAGTTTAAGGTAAGGTGTTTCGCCGCATCCTGCGCATGCTCCCGAGAATTCGAGATATGGCATTTCAAACTGGCTTCCCTTGACTGTGAATTTGTTCATGGGATTGGGTTTCTTGCTCAGTTTCTGTATAAATTCCCAGTTTTCAGATTGATGCTCCTGTGTTTCGAAAGGCTTCATTATGAGCGATTTTTCCTTGGAGGGACAAACTTCGGCGCAATTGCCGCAGCCTGTGCAGTCGTAGGGCGAAACCTGGATTCTGAAAGTGAGACCTTCCATACCCTTTCCGATGGCTTTCTTTGTTTCAAAGCCTTCGGGGGCGTTTGCAAGCTCTTCTTCGTTAACCAGGGCCGGCCTTATGACTGCGTGCGGACATACATACGCGCACTGGTTGCATTGTATGCAATTGTCTATCTGCCATTCCGGAACATTTATGGCTATGCCGCGCTTTTCATATTGGGTAGTTCCCGCAGGGAAGGTTCCGTCTTCCCTTCCGACAAATGTGCTCACGGGAAGAGTGTCTCCTTTTTGGGAGTTCATGACCCGGGCTACGTTTTCAACGAAATCCGGTACTTCGTAATCGGGCTTTGTCGTATCTTCGACAGCGGTCTCCCAGCTTTCGGGAACTTCGACTTTTATGAGTTTGTCGATTCCCTGGTCGACGGCTTCATTGTTCATGTTGACAACTTTCTCGCCTTTTTTCCCGTAAGAGTCGACGATGGCCTTTTTCATGTATTTGACGGCGTCTTCAATCGGAATAACCTTTGCAAGTTTGAAGAAGGCGGACATCATCACCATGTTGATCCTTCCGCCGAGACCTATCCCGGCTGCGATGTCTACGGCGTCTATGGTGTAGAAGTCTATATTGTTTTTCGCGATATATTGTTTCATTGCGGCGGGCAGATGCCTATCAAGCTCTTCGGCGGTCCAGCCTGTGTTCAACAGGAAGGTTCCACCGGGTTTGACATCCTGCACCATTTCATACTTGTCTACGTAGGAATTCTGGTGACAGGCTACGAAATCCGCCCTGCTTATCAAATAAGTCGACTTGATCGGCTTTTTGCCGAAACGCAGATGGGATACGGTTATGCCGCCTGATTTTTTGGAGTCGTATGAAAAATATGCCTGCGCGTACATGTCCGTGTGGTCGCCGATTATCTTTATTGTGTTTTTGTTTGCGCCTACGGTGCCGTCGGAACCCAGTCCCCAGAATTTACAGCTTACCGTTCCTTCGGGGGTTGTGTCGAAATGTTCGCCCGTTTCAAGTGAAAGACGGGTGACATCGTCGTTGATCCCTATGGTGAATCCGTTTTTAGGCTCGTCCGCATTTAGATTTTCAAATACGGCGGCTATCTGTTCCGGCGTCGTGTCCTTTGAACCGAGTCCGTATCTTCCGCCTATGATGAGCGGAGATTTGTCGGTGCCGTAATATGCGGATTTGACATCCAGATAAAGAGGTTCGCCTATCGCGCCGGGTTCTTTTGTCCTGTCGAGGACAGCGATCTTGTTGACGCTATCCGGTATTGAGGCAAACATATGCTTGACGGAGAATGGCCTGTACAACCTGACTTTTAAAAGGCCGACCTTTTCACCGTTTTCGACCATCTTGTCAACGGTCTCCTCTATGGTGTCGCATACGGAACCCATCGCTATGACGAGTCTTTCGGCGTCGGCGGCTCCGATGTAGTCGAAAAGATTGTATGTCCTACCGGTTATCTTGCTTATTTCCTTCATATATCCTTCAACTATTTCCGGAACTTTTTCATAATACGGGTTTGCTGATTCCTTTGCCTGGAAATATATGTCCGGATTCTGCGCTGTTCCCCTGAGCACCGGACGATCCGGATTCAACGAGTTGGCGCGGAATTTTTTAATTGCGTCGTAATCGACCAGTTTTTTCAGGTCGTCATAATCCATAACTTCGATTTTCTGGAATTCGTGCGACGTTCTGAAACCGTCGAAAAAGTGAACAAACGGTATCCTTGACTTGATGGCGCTAAGATGGGCTATCCCGCCCAGGTCCATTACTTCCTGGACTCCGCCTGAAGCCAGAAGCGCAAATCCGGTCTGCCTTGTCGCCATGACATCGGAATGATCTCCGAAAATTGAAAGCGCATGACCTGCAACGGCCCTGGCGCTCACATGAAAAACACCCGGAAGAAGTTCGCCGGATATTTTATACATGTTGGGGATCATAAGCAAAAGCCCCTGTGATGCCGTGAATGTCGTTGTCAGCGCACCGGCTTGAAGTGAACCGTGCACGGTTCCGGAAGCTCCGCCCTCGGACTGCATCTCCACCACTTTGACTTTCTGGCCAAAAATATTTTTACGGCCGTTGGCCGACCATTCGTCAACGTATTCAGCCATGTCTGATGATGGCGTTATCGGATATATTCCCGCAACTTCCGTGAAGGCGTACGCCACATGTGAAGCGGCATTATTTCCGTTCATGGTTTTAAAAACCTTGCTCATATAAACTCTCCTTTATATTATTCTTATGAAAAGACGCAATTATTGTATAACGTCCTTTTACACCGTAAAACATTGTAACACAATTATATATCATTATACATAGTATTTATAAGACTTTTTTGGCTTTCAACGACAGGCGGAAACCCTGCGCAGATGAAAACAAATCAGACTTGTCTGCCTTTCTAACAAACTTAAATGCTGATATACTGTATAAAAAAGAACCACAGGAGAAAAAATGAAAAAGCATTTACGGATAATAGCGATCTTCATTACACTTTCAGTGCTTTTCACAGCATGTATTACCGGCACAGACGACAACACGCCGGATCCGTCCCTGACGGCGTCCCCACCGGCCAAGCCCACACCGGAAGAGTCTGAACCACCGGATCCGAAATCCGAATATTGGGATATTCCGGTAATTGAAACGGGGAATCCGGACGATCTGACCTTGTTTCTGGAAAAAGAGCTTTCGGTAAATCCCGGGATGTACGGGCTGAGTTTCCGCGATTTCAATACGGGTGTGCAAATCGGGATAAGGGATTCGGAGGAATATGCCGCAGGTGATTTTTGCAACCTGGCGGTAAACCTTTATCTTTTTTCGCAAGTTGAAAAGGGAAATGTCGACCTGGCCGACACCGTTGTTTTGAAAGACGGGGACATCGTATCGGCCGACGGCCTTATGGAAGGATACAAGACGGGAAGCGAAATAAGCCTTTTGGAGATATCGCGCATCTCGCTGGAAAAGGGTGACAAGACAGCTGTCAAAATGCTGATAAGACACCTCGGACAAAACAAAATCAATGAATATCTGGAAGATCTTGGAACCAGGAACACATCTGTTCCACTTTACTCCTCCCCCAAAGACACAGTTATCGTTTTAAACGAAATCAACCGGTTATATGAGAAAAGTCCGGATATATATTCCAGCCTCGTAAATTTCATAAAGCGCGAAAAAAGCGATTTCACCCTATCGCCCCCTGTGGATATGGAATCGGAACCTGATGTATACGGCACTGAAGGGACGATCGGTCAGCTTTTGGCTGCAGGCTTCAACGGACTGCATAAAGGCGGCAGGGAATACGCCCTTTCCATATTTACCACCGGTTCGGATATAAGTACAGCAAGGCAAACTGCTGATAAGGCGTCAAAGGCGGTATACGGTTTCCTGGAATACGGCATCCTGCCCGAATATGAAATAAAATCGGGTGAAATGATATACAACAGGATTAAGAAACCGGTACGGCCCGGCAGCGTGGGATATTTCGAGGAAATACTGATCGGAAGCAAAATAGTTGAAAATTACATTGACGGGAATGAAATTGAATTTCCGAAAAGGGGCGAATATGCAAAAGACCTCGGACTTGCCACATTCAGAGGTGACAATTACAGAAGCGGCGGGGCATACGGGACAGCTGACATAAGTGAAGAAAAACTCGAAATAATATGGGATTTCAACATAGGCAGCATATCTACTCAGTCGGGAGGATACTGGCCGGGAGTGGGATGGACGGGACAGCCGGCCATATTAAAGTGGGACTCGAAAACCGCATCCAATATGAATATAAAGGATAAGTTCAAAGGGACGAATTTCAAGGAAGTGATATACGGCTCCCTTGACGGCAACATTTATTTTTGCGATCTTGAAAGCGGTGAATGGACAAGGGACCCGATTCACATCGGCTATCCGACAAAGGGAAGCGTGTCGGTGGATCCGAGGGGATATCCGCTGCTTTTCACGGGACAGGGCATTGGAGAGAACGGGACGCAAACACTCACGCCGAGGTTTCGAATTTTCAATTTGATCGACCAAAGCCTGCTTTTTGAAATCAACGGAGACGATCCTGATTCTTTCAGGGACTGGCCTAATTTCGACTCATCCGGCCTGCTGGATGTCAAAAACGACACCTTTTACCAGATGGGTGAAAACGGGATAATATATAAAATTAAATTGAACACCGAATACAACCCTGATGCCGGGGACATTTCCATAAACCCCGAAGTTGTAAAATACAGATATCTCAACCCCTTTGGGCCGAACATCGGAATTGAAAGCTCCCCGGCTGTCTACGACCGCTTTTTATATTTCACTGACAATAACGGAATGGTGGCGTGCATAGATTTAAATAACCTGAGAACCCTCTGGGTTGCGGGAACCGGTGACGACACCGACTCAACACCGGTACTTGATGAAACACCGGAAGGTGTGTTCCTTTATACTGGAACCGAAGTGGATATAATTGGTGCCCGGGGAGGGAATGCAAGCGGGCAATATCCTGCGGTGCTTTCAAAATTCAACGCGCTAACAGGTGAGCTTATATGGAAGAAGGAGTACGACTGCCTGTATAATTCGGTTATCAACGGAGGGGTGCTGGGAACCCCGGTGGCGGGAAGAAACGAAATAGATAATCTTGTAATATATCCTCTGGCCAAATACGGTGGGGAATACAGGGGCAAGCTCGTTGCGCTCGATAAGGAAACTGGGGAAGAAGTTTGGAGCCTGGACTCGGAAGCATATAGCTGGAGTTCCCCGACAGCTGTTTACACTCCCGGCGGGAAAGCCTACATATTATATTGCAACTTCGCCGGAAACATGTATTTGTTAGAGGGGAAGACCGGAAGGGTCCTCGATACGATTTCCCTGGGAGCCAATGTGGAGGGATCTCCGGGTGTATATGAAAACACGGCTGTCATAGGTTCATACGCAAAGAAGATTTTCGGTGTGAGGATAAGGTAATTAAACCCGTTATTCATTATTAAAGAAATATCATTGCATTCTCACCCTTGGTGCACAACTAACGCACAGAGATATTGCAAAATTCAAGCAATTAATAAAAATTTTACATATAAATCAGCCCAAAATGCAATATTTATTTACTAATATTGCATTTTGGGCTTGATTGCAGCATTTTGGCGTGTTAAAATATCCTCTAAACAGGGGACATTGAGCAACACGGTAATCAAGTGTTGGACAAGACTCCGACAGGGAGTGCCAGATGACAAAGATTTAAAACAGCGGCGCACCTGAAATATTATCAAAGGACAATCGAAAAACCCGGTTGTCGAAAAAGGAGATCATATGCGTTTTCCGGGGCAACCAGAAAAACAGGGGCTATACGACCCGAATTATGAACACGATGCCTGCGGCATAGGAGCAGTAGTGAACATAAAAGGCATAAAATCACACAAAGTGGTGAAAAACGCCCTTTCCATACTTGTGAATCTGGAACACAGGGGGGCGAGCGGATCCGATGAGTTCTCCGGCGACGGAGCAGGCATACTCGTACAGATGCCGCACAATTTTTTCAAAGAGGCCTGCATGAAATCCGGTATGAATCTTCCCGAGCCCGGCAAATACGCGGTAGGCATGTTTTTTATGCCTCAGGATCCCAAACAGATACAGCACTGTCAATACATATTTGAACAGGCGGTTACCCGTGCGGGACAAAAACTCATAGGCTGGAGAACACCCCCTCTTGAAGAGTCATGCCTGGGCGAGACGGCGCGCGCATGCATGCCGAAAATATTACAAGCATTCGTGGTCCGGTCCAAGGATGTCAAAGATGAAATGGATTTTGAAAGAAAATTATACGTAATAAGGAAACAGACGGAAAACACCCTGGAAAGGGAAGGGGTCCGGGGTTTCTACATCCCGAGTCTGTCATCAAGAACCATTGTATATAAAGGGATGCTCCTGGCGGAGCAGGTGGGTGCATTTTACAAGGACCTTACACATCCTTCCTTTAAATCCGCCATTGCAATGGTCCATTCCAGATACAGCACGAACACT
>CAZWVS010000031.1:12316-15498 GCA_964636935.1 uncultured Clostridiaceae bacterium | reverse complement strand
GGACATCCTGTATATTCCAAATATGAGATCAATTATTCCAAAGCGGACGACTCTGAATATCCCGGAAATGTCATATCGAATCATGATCGCAATTTAATAATCGACACATTGGCAAAACATGAAGATTTAATCTATATCATGCCCCACAAATACCAGGACATCGATATCAATTATTACAAAAATGCCGGTAAGAACATAAGGGAGGATGTCCATTTGTTGGGGACAACAGTTATAATAAACAGCATAAAGGGCAAGGCGGACATAATGGAATCAATAGCGGAATATAAAAAAAGTGTTGAAAAAATGGGGTTGAATGACATAATGGAAAAAGTCAATCTAATTGTGAAGAACGAGACATATTGATTTCGCCGATTGCCAAACAAATGGAATAACGGCAGTGTGAAAATGAACGGTTAAAATATTTCTAAAACGTTCCGAATGATTTTATGTAATGTTTTACAGTGGATTCCAAAGCAAGCGTAATAATGGACAAGTGGCAGATTAAACAGGTACAGTTGAATGACACAGGATTCTAAAATTGATATCGACCACCGCTTTTTTGAAAATGGACATATTTCACACCTCTTGTTTTAAGACGTTTTCTTTTGCGGTATGCCAAGGCACTGTCACTTGCGGTTCAGATTTTACATTTTCATAATGAAAACCAAGCTTGTTTTTTTGGGTCCGATTGTGTATAATTCAAAAAGCATCGACCTTGCTCCCTAAAAAGGGGGCCGTATAGTCCGAAAGGAGGTGAGTTACTATGCGAAAGTATGAAACTATCATTATACTCGACTGCGGAAATGAAGAAGAGGCACAAAAAAGTCTTGTCGAAAGAATCAAGACCACTATTGAGGGTGCCGGCGGAAAAATCGATAACATTGACGAGTGGGGTAAAAAAAGGCTGGCGTATCCCATAAACTACAAAACAGAGGGATACTACGTTTTTATTGAGTTTGAAGCCGATTCGGAATTCCCTATTGAACTTGAAAGAATATACAGAATCACTGACGGAATTCTCAAAGGCCTTATAGTGAGAAAAGATGATTAAGAGGTGATTTTATGAACAAAGTGGTTCTTATGGGAAGATTAACAAGGGATCCTGAATTAAGATATACGAACACAAGCAACGTGCCTGTGGCTTCGTTCACCCTGGCTGTCGACAGAAGATTCGTAAGACAGGGCGAAGAAAGAAAGGCCGACTTCATCAACATAACAGCTTGGGCGAAGACGGCTGAATTCGTAAATAATTATTTCTCTAAGGGAATGAAGGTGGCTGTTGTCGGGAGGATTCAAACCAGGTCGTGGGATGATGAAACCGGAAAACGCCAATTTGCAACCGACGTGGTTGCCGAAGAGACATATTTTGCTGAAAGCAAGAGGGCCAGCGGAGGATATTCGAAGCGTGATGACGACGGAAATGACAACGGAAATGACAACAGTAGTCAAGACGATGACGGATTCACCACTGTCGGAGAAGACGACGACGAACTGCCCTTCTAACATAGTAACGAAAGGAGGATGAAAAAATGGCTGACAGATCAGACAGAAAAGACTTTAAATACAGAAGACCTAAAAGAAAACCCTGCCAGTTTTGCGTGGATAAGATAGAAAAAATCGATTACAAGGACCTTCCCAGACTCAGGAGAATGGTTTCCGAAAGAGGGAAGATACTACCAAGACGTGTAACCGGGACATGCGCAAAACATCAGAGGAAGCTTACTACCGCTATTAAAAGGGCCAGGCAGATCGCTTTGCTACCCTATTCCAGCGACTAGGAGTTAAAAAATCAAAGGGCAGCGAGGCTGCTCTTTTTTTACCTGAAATTCACATGAAATCCGGGCGACCTGCAGAGCTGTCAGGGTTTCTAAGAATTATGCCGATGTGGTATAATATTTGGTACTTGAAACTAACGAGGTGATAATTTGAAAGTTATATTATTGGAAGATGTAAAAGCACTTGGAAAACAGAACGAACTTGTCGATGTCAAGGACGGGTATGCGAAAAACTACCTGTTGAAGAGAAACATGGCCATAGAGGCCACCCCCGCAAACGTAAACATAATGAAAAACCGACAGAAGGCTGTTCGCACGAAACACTTGAATGAAAGCGCCGAGGCGGAGGAAATCAAAAACCGCATAGACGGGCAGAAAGTGGTCTTTAAAACCAAGGCTGGTGAAAACAGCAAACTCTACGGATCCATAACCAACAAGGACGTGGCTGAAAAGCTGGAAAAGGAATTCAATGTCGAAGTGGACAAAAAGAAGATTGCGATTCCCGATCAACACATAAAAACAATTTCAACAACTAAAGTCCCCGTTAAAATCCATCCGGGGATAACCGCGGAGATAACCGTGGTGGTGGAGGAAGAATAAATAGGAAGGTGTTCCCATGGACAATTCCGGTACAAGGGGTAGGATACCCCCGCACAGCATAGAGGCGGAACAATGCACCCTCGGCAGCATGCTGCTGGACGAGGATGCCATAGCCACGGTTTTCGGCATGCTTAAGGCCGATGACTTCTACAGGAACGAGCACAGGGACATATTCAACAGCATAGAAGAGCTGTATACCGCCGGTAAATCCGTCGATATAATAACCCTGAGCGAGACACTCAGGAAAAACGGCCATCTGGAAAAATGCGGCGGGCTTGAATATCTTGCCGCCATAGCCGAACAGGTGCCCTCCTCCGCAAGCGCCAGGCATTATGCGGATATTGTTGAGGAAAAGTCCATTGTAAGAGCCCTTATAAAAAGTTCCGGCGAGATAATGGAAATGGGATATCAGAACCAGGATGACGCTAGAAAAGTCCTGGATTACGCCCAGCAGAACATATTCGACATATCACAGGAAAAAGAAAGCAAGGGCGTAAGCCACATAAGCACCGTCATGGAGGAGAACCTCAGGGTGCTGACAAAGCTGTATAAGGAGGGCAACAGGGTTCCGGGCATGCACTCGGGCTACACGGACCTCGATAAGCTCACAGCGGGGTTTCAACCTGCGGACCTCATACTCATCGCAGCCAGGCCGTCCATGGGTAAATCGTCCCTCGCCCTCAACATTGCGCAGCATGTTGCTTTGCAGGAAGGCGGCTCGGTGGCGATATTCAGTCTCGAGATGTCAAAGGAACAAATTGTAAACAGGATCCTCTCCAGCGAGATGTTGATTGAAAACATGAAACT
>CAZWVS010000031.1:2196-12306 GCA_964636935.1 uncultured Clostridiaceae bacterium | reverse complement strand
ACGCCGACGAGTGGCAGAAGATAGCGGTTGCGTCGGCTCAGATTTCGGAAGCGGCGATATATATAGACGACACATCGGACATAACAGCGGCGGAGATGCGCGCAAAATGCAGAAGGCTGAAGCTGAAGAAACAGCTTGACATGGTCGTTATAGACTATATCCAGCTGATAGCCGGCGGTAAAAGGACGGAAAGCCGGCAGCAGGAGATAACCGAGATTTCCAGAAACCTGAAAATTCTTGCAAAGGACCTGCACATCCCCGTCATAGCATTGTCCCAGCTTTCAAGGGCCCCGGAGCAAAGGGCCAACCACAGACCAATGCTGAGCGACCTTAGGGAGTCGGGTGCGATAGAGCAGGACGCGGACCTGGTTATGTTCATATACAGGGACGATTATTACGACAAACAGACGGATGCCCCGAATGTGACGGAGCTCATCATAGCAAAAAACAGAAACGGTTCCACGGGGGATGTGAAGCTTCGCTGGCACGCAGAGTATACGAAGTTCAGCAATCTTGCCAGATAGGGCTTTGACTGTCCAAAAAAAATGGAGCACTGCGGGTCTTTATATGAAGGAGAAAATAAAAAAGTATATAGGGGATAACAATTTGATCATCTCCGGCGACAAGGTGTGTGTCGCCTTGTCCGGAGGCATAGATTCATGCTGTCTTTTACACATTCTTGTCGATTTATCGGATGATATGAATTTCTGCGTCGAAGCAATCCATGTCAATCATATGCTAAGGGGCGGGGAAAGCGATTCGGACGAGGAATTCTGCAAAAAAACATGTGATGGCTACGGCATTCCCCTTAAAGTTTTTAAAATCGATGTCAGGGATATTGCAAAAAAGCAAAAAATGACCCTTGAAGAGGCGGCAAGAGCCGGAAGATACCAAGTGTTCGAAAAGAACTGCGAAGGCAGGGTGGCCGTTGCGCACAACATGAACGACAATGCGGAGACGGTCCTTATGAACCTTATGAGGGGAAGCGGTCCGGAGGGTCTGGGGGGCATCAGCCCCGAAACGGGCAGATACATCAGACCGCTTTTGGAAACGGGCAGGGATGAAATAGAGCAATATTGTAAAATCAATAAAATCGATTATGTGGACGACAGTTCAAACAAGGACACTTCTTTTTTTAGAAATGCCGTCAGGCATAAGCTCATCCCGCTGATGAACGGGATATCGGGAAAGGACATCAGCGGTCCGGTTTCAAGAACGGCTTACACGATGACGCTATTGAATTCGTATGTTGACTCCATGGCGGAAAAGGCTTTTTCCGATATTGCGAAAATCATTGACGGCAGGGTGATTTTGGATAACGACACCGTTATGGGGCTGCATCCGTATATGGCGTCATGCGTGATCAGAAAAGCGGTTGAAAAGATAAAAGGCGATTTGAAGGATGTGGAATTCAAAAATACGGAAATCCTGACGGACCTGATTCGAAAAAACCGGACGGGATCCGCCACGCAGCTGCCCGGAGACGTATACGCCCTCATTCAGTTCAAAAAGACCGTGATATATAAAGAAAGGGAAATTTTGCCGCCTTTTGAATACAAGCTGCCGGTTCCGGGAAAGATATCCATTAAGGAAAGGAATATCACGGTGACCGCGCGGTATTCGGATTCAAACGAGGAGACCGATCCCAAAGGGGACAGGCATTGTTTGCATTTTGACAGTTGCAAATACCCGATTTATGTCAGAACAAGAAAAAACGGTGATATAATAAAACCCCGGAAGGGCAGGGGCACGGTCAAATTGAAAAAATATTTCATAGACAAAAAGGTGAAACTGCCCTGGAGAAATGAGAAACTGCTGATTGCCTGCGGATCTTCGGTGGCATATGTGGAAGGGATGGATTACGGGAAAGACTATATGCCCGGCGGGGATAATAATAATATAATAATAGAAATCGGAAGGGAAACTGGCGATGCATGAAGATATAAAAAAAATTCTTTTAACAAGGGAGGAGATAGACAGGATGGTCAAAGGTCTCGCCCGGCAGATATCACAAGACTATGAAGGCAAACACCTTGTGCTTGTAGGGGTTATGAAAGGATGTCTTGTTTTTCTGGCCGACCTCATGCGCAACCTCACGATTCCCGTTGAGTTTGGAACAATAACTGCTTCAAGCTATGGCGCAAACACTGTTTCAAGCGGACAGATACAAATAATAAACGATATCGATGTCGAGATAAAAGACAAGGACATCATAATAATAGAAGACCTTGTCGATACGGGGCTGACACTGAACTATCTAAAAAACTTCCTCGGACTCAGAGAACCCAGAAGTGTAAAGATATGCGTCGCATTCGACAAACCTTCAAGAAGGAAGAACCCGATTGACGTGGATTACAAGGGGCTGGACATACCCGACGAATTCGTGGTGGGATACGGTCTTGACTTTAATGAAAAGTACAGAAACCTGCCGGACATATGTGTTTTAAAAGAAGAGATATATGCAGGCGAAGTGGAATAGGGTTCGGGCTATAACCGGGAAAGGTTGTTTTCAAGGTCCGGAATGTATATTACAGAGCCGTTTATTGTATAATAAAACCTGTTGTGGTAACATTATAAAATCCGAAATGGCGGGAGGATGAGTTGAAATATTTTAAAAATCTTAGTTTCTATATAATACTGTTTGTCATTGTTTTGCTGGCGGTCGCACTGTTTTCAAACGACAACCAGATTGAACCGTTGGCATATTCGCAGTTTCTTGAACAGCTCGAAAAAGGGAATGTGGAAAGTGTCGAAGTGGACGAGTATTCCGCTTTGGTTGAATTGAAAACACCGATTCTGGGAAATCAATACAATTTCACAGTGGATGTTGTAAATACGGACAAGATACAGGAAACCCTCGAAAGAACACGGGAGGCGCAGCCGGATCTCGAATTCAACTTCATTTCTGAAAAGCCCTCCCCATGGTGGGTCTCCCTGATTCCGTCCCTGATACTGGTGGGGCTGTTCATAGTGTTCTGGTTTTTCATAATGAAACAGTCGCAGGGGGGCACGAACCGGGCGATGAGCTTCGGCAAGAGCAAGGCCAGCCTGGTGGCTGACAAGGACAAGAAAAAGACATTCCTCGATGTGGCGGGCGCCGACGAGGAGAAAAAGGAGTTGGAGGAGGTCGTGGACTTTCTCAAACATCCGGGCAAATATATAAAACTGGGCGCAAGGATACCCAAGGGGGTGCTGCTTGTAGGTCCTCCCGGAACAGGTAAGACACTGCTGGCCAAGGCGGTGTCAGGGGAAGCCGGCGTGCCGTTTTTCAGCATAAGCGGATCCGATTTCGTGGAGATGTTTGTCGGTGTTGGCGCATCGCGTGTAAGGGACTTGTTCAAGCAGGCCAAGGAAAATTCACCGTGCATAGTCTTCATAGATGAGATTGATGCCGTAGGCCGGCACAGGGGAGCCGGTATGGGCGGAGGAAACGATGAGCGGGAACAGACGCTGAACCAGCTTCTTTCAGAGATGGACGGTTTCGGTGTCAACGAGGGGATAATAGTCATGGCGGCCACCAACAGGCCGGACATACTCGATCCCGCCTTGCAAAGACCCGGCAGATTCGACAGGAAGATCACAGTGAACTTCCCGGACGCGGAGGGAAGAAAAGCCATACTTGAAATACATTCAAAAGACAAACCCCTGGCAGAGGATGTGGATTTGGAAAATGTGGCCAGATTGACACCCATGTTCACCGGGGCGGATCTCGAAAATTTAATGAACGAAGCGGCTATACTGACCGCAAGGGAAAACAAAGAAGAGATAACCGCGGTTGAAATAAAGGAAGCAATCTTTAAAGTCACCATGGGCCCGGAGAAAAAAAGCAGACGCGTCAACGAAATCGAAAGGAAGCTAACAGCATATCATGAAGCGGGGCATGCGATTGCAACAAAGACCGTCTCAACCACCACGAAAGTCGACAGGGTTTCCATAATACCTGTAGGACAGGCCGGGGGATACACGTCTTTCAGGCCGAATGAGGACAAATATTTCTATACGCGGGAACAACTCATGGAAGAGATCATATCGCTTCTTGGAGGAAGGGCAGCGGAAGAACTGGCCCTCGGACAGATCAGCACAGGCGCGGCCAACGACCTGCAGCGGGCAAATCAGATAGCCCGGAGCATGATAGTAAAATACGGGATGAGCATTGGAATGGAAAACATAGTGTTCGACCAGAACGAAGAAGTGTTCCTCGGAAGAGACTACGGACATGTGAAAAATTACAGCGAGGAGATTGCCGCCAGGATCGACAAGGAGATATACACGATAATGAGTGAAGCCTATAAAAGAGTCAAGGATATCCTAAGAGGAAAGATGGATGTTCTCAAAATCCTGGCAGAGACGCTTTTGGAAAAAGAAAAAGTTGAAGAAGAGGAATTCGAGAGGATTTACTCGGGAGTTGTTATATAGTATATTTAAAAAAGTGACATGCGGTTTTTCCGTTTTCACAGAACTTAATATATTTGATACCTTATCAAGAGCGGCAGAGGGACAGGCCCGATGAAGCCCGGCAACCTACATATGCGAGGTGCCAATTCCTGACAGATGAGGATTTTTCACCCTCTTGTCAGAGGGTGAATTTTTTGGAGGTAAAATAATGCACAAACACATTTTCACATCGGAATCGGTAACCGAGGGACATCCGGACAAGATGTGCGATATGATATCGGACTCGATATTGGACGCAATCCTTGCACAGGACTCCGTTGCCAGGGTGGCATGCGAAACAGCCACGACAACAGGCCTGGTGCTGGTAGTGGGTGAAATAAGCACGGATTGCTATGTCGACATACCCGCCATAGTGAGAAAAAAGGTAAAAGACATTGGCTATACAAGGGCAAAGTTCGGATTCGACGGCGACACATGCTCCGTTCTTACGGCGATAAACGAGCAGTCGCCGGATATAGCGATGGGCGTGGACACCGGCGGGGCGGGGGACCAGGGGATGATGTTCGGATATGCATGCAGCGAGACGCCTGAATTCATGCCCTACCCCATAATGACAGCGCATAAGCTTGCGCAAAAGCTTGCCGAGGTCCGAAAGAATAAAATAATCCCTTATCTCAGACCCGACGGAAAGACCCAGGTGTCCGTCGAGTATGAAGACGGAAAACCCGTAAGGGTCGACACTGTGGTGGTGTCTGCTCAGCACAAGGAGAAGGTGCCCGTTGAAAAGATAAAAGAGGATATAGTGAACGAAGTTATAAATAGGATAATAGAACCGGATATGATGGATGAAAACACCAAAATACTGGTGAATCCGACGGGTTTGTTTGTAATGGGAGGTCCTGGCGCGGATTCGGGATTGACAGGCAGGAAGATAATAGTGGATACATACGGCGGTTCAGCCAGACACGGGGGCGGCGCTTTCAGCGGGAAAGACCCCACGAAAGTGGACAGGTCGGCCGCATATGCCGCCAGGTGGGTGGCAAAGAACATAGTTGCTTCAGGAGCCGCGGACAGGTGCGAGATACAGCTGGCATACGCCATAGGTGTGGCGCAACCCGTGTCCATGGACATAGAGACCTATGGAACCGGAAAAGTGGACGACGCAAAAATACTTGACGCAGTCAGAAAGACATTCGACCTGAGTCCCGCGGGAATAATCAGCCAACTTGACTTAAGAAAACCGGTTTATGCGCAGGTGGCGGCATACGGACACTTCGGCCGCAGCGACCTTGATCTTGCATGGGAAAGTACGGACAAGGCCGAAGAGCTTTCAAAAATTTTGAATACAACAATAAGCGGGATTCTGTAAAAGGATAAGCCTGGATTTGAGGACATACCGAAAGGCGGAAAATGCAAGAGAATGCAACCATAAAAGGATATGTTGAGGATATAATCTTTCACAATGATGAAAACGGATATTCCGTTTTCACCATGGAGCAGGAAAGCTCGATCATAACCGCCGTGGGATGTGTGCATTCAATCAGACCCGGTGAATATCTGGAGATGACCGGGGAATGGACGGTGCACAAGAGATACGGAAAACAGTTTTCAATTCAAAAAGTTGACAGGAGCATGCCCGACAGGGATGACGCGCTGGTAAAATACCTGGCTTCCGGTTTCGTTAAAGGCGTGGGGCTGGCTACTGCGCAGAGGATAGTGGATGAATTCGGACAGGATACTGTAAACATACTGGAGGAGAACGCAGATGAACTGGCAAAAATAAAGGGGATAAGCCTTGCAAAGGCCAGGATGATCGGAGAAGCGGTTCAGAGCAGAAAATCCTTGGCGAACACCATTTTATATTTTTCAAGATTCGGGCTCAGTCCGGAAAAAGGGGCCAGGGCCTACAAATATCTGGGGGATGACGCCGTGGAGAAAATAAAGGCGAACCCCTACATTCTGATTTCCGACGAGTTCGGCCTTAGCTTCAAGCAGGCTGACAAGATAGCCTTGAATGAAAATGAAGACGGCGATTTTTTTGAAAGCGAGGCCAGGATATATTCAGGCATACGTTATGTCCTGGGAAAAGCGGCACAATCCGGTCACACTTATCTGCCGAAACCGCTTTTTACAGAAGCGTGCACAAAGGTGCTCGGGGTAAGGGGGGAGCTTATAGAAGACGAGGCCGACTCCATGGTCGATGCCGGTTTTCTGAAACTCCGGGACGGGAATATTTATCTTGCAAAAATGTACGAAGCCGAAAAGGAGGTTGCCGAAAAGCTTTTGAGGCTTGCTTCCGTCGATTTCGGCTTTGGAGCAAAATACGATTACGCCCTGACGGAAAGCCTGAAGGATTTGCACATGGAGCTTGACGGGATTCAGACGGAGGCATGCGTCGCGGCCATCGGGAGCGGAGTGTCGGTAATATCCGGAGGTCCCGGAACCGGAAAGACTACAATAATAAAAGCCATAATAGGGGTTTTCGAAAGGACGGATAAGAAATGCAGGCTCGCGGCACCGACGGGAAGAGCCGCAAAAAAAATGGAACAGTCATCTGGAATGGAGGCCAAGACAATCCACAGGCTCCTTGAAATAGATTATGCGGGAGAGGACGGGATAATGACCTTTACCCGGGATGAAAACAACCCCCTTGAGGCGGATGCTTTGATAATCGATGAGATGTCCATGGTCGACATAGAGCTTATGAATTCCCTCTTAAAAGCTGTCACCGTTGGAACCAGGCTTGTGCTTATAGGTGATGTGGACCAGCTTCCCGCAGTGGGGCCGGGGGATGTCCTGAGGAACATAATAGAGTCGAAGGCCATACGCTCTACTATATTGAAAACCATCTACAGGCAGGAAACCGGAAACATGATCCCCGTAATCGCCGGGTGCGTCAACAAGGGGGAAGTTCCTCCCACTGATGTGAAAGACGACAGTTTCGAACTGATCCGATGCCGCAACATAAACAATATCGTTGAGGAAATGAAGAAAATAATCCGCCGGGAGACGGCCGCCGGAAACGACATACAGGTGATAACGCCGGGTAAGAAAGGCGCAGCCGGGACAATTAACCTCAACAGGATCATGCAGGAGGCCTTCAACCCCGCTTCAAGGGACAAGTGCGAAAAGAGATACATGAACCGCGTGTTCAGGGAAGGCGACAAGGTCATGCAAACCAGAAACAACTATGAGATAACCTACTATGTCAACGGCAACGAGGGCCGGGGAGTATACAACGGAGACATAGGTGTATTGACAGGCATAAATGACGATTCCTCTACAATGGAGGTATTGTTCGACGACGAAAAAAGCGTGATATACGATTTTGAGGATGCGGAACAACTTGAAACCGCATATGCAATAACGGTGCATAAAAGCCAGGGAAGCGAGTACAAGACCGTTCTGATGCCCCTTTACGGAACCAGCGGATTCCTCTGTACAAGGAATCTTTTATATACGGCTGTCAGCAGAGCTGTGAACAGATTGTATATAATCGGTGATTCGAGGATATTCTTGTCCATGATTGAAAACACGAATAAAAAACCCAGATATTCCGGACTGAAGGAGTTTTTAATTGTTTAGCGCGGATTTTTTCCTAAGGCTGCTTTTCCCCGCTCCGTGCATCTACTGCGGAGGTTTCTCAGGGAAAATGAAATACGGGTTCTGCCCCGACTGCTTTTCCAAAATCCCGCTTCAGCTTCATTTGCGAGGATTCACCTGGTATGTTTTCGAGTATGACAAACAAATATCAAAAGCCTTGAAACGGGCGAAATACTCCGGCCGTCCACGTGCCGTTAAGGAGCTTGCATCCATGGCGGGGGCGATGCTGCAGGGCCGTATGGAACCCGACCTGGTTACATATGTACCCATGACTAGGCGGGACAGGGGGGAAAGGGGATACAACCAGGGAAGGATTGCTGCCGTGCAGATATGCAAAAAAGTAGGTGGCGACCTAGCGGATAAGGCGCTTATCAAAGTTCATGACAATAAAAAGCAGGCACTTTTAGACAAGAGGCATCGCATCAAAAATGTAAGAGGGGTTTTCAAAGCCCGGAAAGACATGGTTCTTGACCGCAAAATCCTACTGGTTGACGACATAATGACCACGGGGAGTACGCTTGAGGAATGTAAAAACGAGCTTTTGCAGGCGGGCGCCAGCGAGGTTAAGGCCATTGTGATAGCCTACACTCCTCCTAAAGGAGAATAACCTTCACATAGAAAAGATGCAGGAGAAACGCCCTATATGGACGAGTCTCCTGCACTGCCGGCATGAGTACATGGGAATAGCCAAAGATTAAAAGAGAGCTGCCGGCTTTAAAAGAATGCCTGCAACAATGTTGCAAACGATGGGGGTCTTTTTTCAGTTCGGTCCGTTTTTTTTGTTTTTTGTTTTGTGAAAATCCTGATATGCCTTCAAAATATAGGGTAAATGGCGCGGAGGCATGAGCAGGGTGGGATCGTTGTTCATCAGGAAGTAACATCTGTTGTTGTCGCAGTCACACTTCCCCCTTATGAAACCCAGTCTTTTCGCGGCTTCAATGCAGTTTGAATCTTCTCCGCTTTTCTCGTCAAGATACATTTCAAGACGGGGGATGTCCGAGTCGGAAAAAAGCAGGTCGGCAATTGCTTTTATGCACTCGGCATGATATTCAGGTTTATCGTTAAGTGTGCCAAGTTCATAATATAGACTCGCGCTTCTATCCATATATTCATTGTAATCCACATCGACGGTCAACATGAAAAAGCCGCAAACGAATGTCCTGTCAAGGAGAACCCAGGCAAGATTGTCCACATTGCATATATAGGTGAAAAACTGCGTATACGCTTTTTCCAGCCGTTCCCCCATGTTGTCGAAAGGGTCGATATCTTCATTCAGGTTGTATTCGTTTTGCAGACGGAACTCGAACATGTCCAGAAAGTGTGCGGTCTTCAACGGCTCAAGCACAAAATGTTTTGTGACCGCCTGCCGGTTCAAATGGTCGAATATGGGTGTGTCGATGTCATCAAAATACATGAATTTTCCTTCTTTCCTAAAGCTCCGTTGTGACGGGCAACATAATAATATACAATAAATGTAAATAATTTAATAGACCGACAGGTTAAATTTAACCGTGGATTTATACGGGGAGGCTAAATTCCCCTCACAAGGGATGATATAATCAGCGCGAAGGGAGCAGGCGGATGAAATATGAAAATGTGCACAAAGGCTTTTTTGTCGAAAGGATGCACCGTTTTGGAGCCATTGTGGAAATTGACGGGAAAGAGGAATACGTGCATGTCAAAAACACCGGGCGGTGCAGGGAGATTCTGACTCCCGGAGCGGTCGTATATCTTGAAAAAAGCCTTAAGCCGGAAAGAAAGACACGGTATTCGGTGATATCCGCTGTAAAGGACGGCAATATGTTCAACATAGATTCCCAGTCCCCCAACACGGTGGTTTATGAAGGGTTGATGCAGGGACGGATACAAAACATGAAGGATCTCAAAACCGTAAAAAGGGAAACGGTATACGGAAGATCCCGCTTTGATATCTGCTTCGAACGAAACAATGAAAGCCGCGGATTCATGGAAATCAAAGGCGTGACCCTTGATAAGGGCGGTGTGGCGATGTTTCCCGACGCCCCGACAAAAAGGGGGGTTAAACATCTGCTTGAACTTATGGATGCAGTGAAAGAGGGTTACGAAGCCTTTGTTTTCTTCCTGCTTCAATAC
>CAZWVS010000031.1:0-2186 GCA_964636935.1 uncultured Clostridiaceae bacterium | reverse complement strand
GCAAACGGTGAAACGGACCCCCTGTTCGCGGATACACTATTGGAGGCACATGAGTCGGGCGTTCATATCCTGGCATATGACAGTGTTGTAAAGGCCGATGAAATACGGCTTGGCAAACCGGTGACGCCGGTTCCTGAATTAAGCTTGACTAAAGGGGAAGGGCTTTCATGAAATCGTCTATATCATATACAAAACCATTCTTAAGCGCGGTGAGCCAAAGCGCATAGGCCTTGTTGGATTCCCTGCGGGCCGACTCCTTGTTTTCGACAGCCGTAACGGCTTGCCTGATAGTGGAGCAGATTGCGCCCCGTTTGGCCATTTCGTTCATGTTGGCGGGGGAATACTGCAGGCACCAGTTGATTGCGAAACCCACATATACAAGATGATCTATATCATATTCAAGGCAAAGGGCGTGGAGCTGTTCACCGTTGATGGCGACAGGTTCGTCCCCGAGCGGAGCTGCACCGGCTAAAATGTCTTTTACTCTATTTCCAGCTTCAATATCCGGGATGTTGTGCTTTCCGGGAAAAGAAAAGGCCTCCTTGAAATCCGTTAATTCCCGGTGAACATCCCCTTGGGGAAGTTTTTTTGTTATGGCGGTGGAGGGGATGCTGCCGGAGTGTTTTTTGTATACCTGCAGCGTTTTTTCATAACCACCGTACTTATATGGGTACCGGCTGTCGTCCGCCACATGGAAAATGGGGATTTCATTCCGGCGAACTGTTTCAAATAGAGGCTTGATATGATTTTGCGCAATTTGTACGGAGCGGGGTATGTATTCCACGGCCCTGTGCCATCCGGGATATTCGTCGGGAGAGTGGCAGTCCCAGGCATGCATGGAGACAATTGCTGAATGTCCCGTGTCAAAAGGAAGATCCTTTTTCTCCCACCCGCCGTAACCCTCGGCGGGAACATCCAAGCTTAAGTCGGCATCATATTGCCTATAGAACCATGCGGGCATCATGACAATGGGCATGAAATCACCTCTTTCCTTTACATATTACCATTTTTGAAGCGGTGTGACCGTTTCTTACAAAAGGAACATGCAAAAAACAGCCGTTTCGGTGCGTAATAAAACGGTCTGTTGTATAATGATTGGGGGAGGGCTGTATTATGGCTTGGCCGACGCACATAGTCGCCGCGGGGGGATATGTTTTTGACAAAAGCGGAAATATTCTTATTGTAAAGACCAAAAACCGGGGATGGGATTGTCCGGGAGGGCAGATTGAAGCCGGAGAGAATATCGAAGAGGGGGTCCTTCGTGAGATTTTGGAAGAAAGCGGAATAAAAGCTTCTGTAAGGAGGTTGGCGGGAATATATTCCAATGTGGGCAGCCATTTGTTCTATGACGGAAAAACCATGGTGCCGACAAAAGTCATATTCGATTTCATCTGCGACTACATTGAGGGGGTTCCCGCTGTTTCGGATGAAACCGACGAGGTGATGTGGGTTCCGGTAAATGAGGTCTTGAAACATATAACCACCCCTGCCATATATTACAGGTTCGGCAACATACTTGATTTCGACGGACGAGTTCATTATTGTTCATATGTCACCAGACCTGAATTTGAAGTAATAACTGCCAGGTTTGTTTGAATTAGAAAATAACGTTATGGCAAAGTTGAAAGAATATATTTCAAAACGGGGTTCATATGAAGATAAAAACATTGAAAAAAAAAGATGATAAACACAGTGCACAGGCTGCGCGACTTCTGGTGGAAGGGTTTGGAGAACACTGGCCCAACGCCTGGCCGGATATGGAAGCGGCGCTTATGGAAGTCGACGAATGTCTTGACCCGGCCAGGATATGCAGGGTTGCCGTGGACGAAAATGACAATGTAATAGGGTGGATCGGGGGCATCGGCCACTATGGTGGAAACGTATGGGAACTGCATCCGATAGTTGTAAAGGGGACCCATAGGGGCAAAGGCGTCGGTTCGGTTCTGGTGAGGGATTTGGAGGAACAGGTTGAAAAAAGAGGTGGATTGACCATATACGCGGGAAGCGACGACGAGGATTTCATGACTTCCTTGTCCGGAGTGGACCTTTACGATGATCTGCCGGGAAAAATCAAAAGCATTGAAAACCGCAAGGGACATCCTTATGAATTCTATATGAAGCTGGGATTCGAAATAATAGGGGTCATGCCGGATGCGAACGGTCCCGGAAAGCCCGACATAATACTG
>CAZWVS010000030.1:0-15683 GCA_964636935.1 uncultured Clostridiaceae bacterium | reverse complement strand
GCGTATGGGGACAGGTACGGCGTATGGGGACAGGTACGGCGTATGGGGACAGGTATGGCATATGGCATGTGGGGACAGGTACGGCAGACGGGGACAGGTACGATGGGCGGGGGATTTTGTGATATGATGAAAATGCAAAGGGAGTGATGATTTTGAAACTGGCTACAACTACAGGAATATTGAGCCATAAGCAGGACGGGGGATATATTTCATACATTGAAGCTTTGCAAAGGTTGAGGGCGGCGGGTTTTACAGCGCTTGATCTGAATTTTTGTTCAGCTATCAATGGAAAATCCGACCTGGCCGCCGACGACTGGGAGGAACGCATTTACATGCTTGGCGAGGAGGCGGCGCGTTCAGGCGTCGAGTTTGTGCAGTCGCATCCTGTTTTTTTAACGGTGAACATACATGAAAAACCTCCGGAACTTCAGGACCTGTTTCATCGGATGATGAGCAGATCCCTTATGGCAAGTTCAATTCTCGGTGTGAAGTGGGCGGTGCTGCACCCGGGAAGCGTTTCACATGACGACAAAGTGGATATCAAAGAGAACATTAAAATCAATATGGAAAATTTCGATTTTGCGGTTGAACTGGCAACCAAACTCAAAGTGGGGATTGCTTTTGAAAACCTTCCTTTGAGACCCCTGCTGCCGGGAAGGTTTTCCAGCACAGCGGAACACATGGTTGAACTTGTCGACGAATATTCCGATCCCAATATAGGGGTGTGCTGGGATTTCGGGCACGGCAACATCGCATATGACGACCAGCGGCCGGCGCTCAGGCAAATAGGGAAAAGACTCAAGGCCACCCATGTCGCCGACAATCATGGGACCGGTGACGACCATATGCTGCCATATCACGGCACAACAAATTGGAAAGACATAATGCCTGTGCTTAAGGAAATCGGCTACGAAGGCGCATTCGCCCTTGAAACAGGCATGGAGACAAAATTCATGCCCGACAGGCTGAAGGACGACATGACCCGCATCGCATACAAGGTGGGGAAATACTGCCTTTCCCTGGCGGAATAGGGCATGATGTTGAAAAACGAAACTGTTTGCATTATTATGTTGATATAAAGCATGGGGGTGAAAAAATGAGCATACTTATTGCATATGCGTCAAAAACGGGTACAACCGCCGAGTGCGCTGCAAAACTCAAGGAAAAACTGAAGGATGCCGTGCTGGTCGATTTGTCCAAACATAATCCCAAAATAGATGATTACGATAAGATAGTAGTGGGAGCAAGCGTACGGATGGGTAAGTTGAACAATAAAGCCGTGAAATTTTTAAAACGCAATTCAACCGGGTTGCAATATAAGAAACCGGCCCTGTTCATATGCTGCTGCAACTCTGACGAGCTGGACAGCTATATTGAAAAAAGCCTGCCTGAAGACATAATAGCCAACATATCTTTTCATGAAAGCTTCGGCGGGGAGATGGACCTGAGCAGGCAGAAGGGGATTGAGAAATTCATTGTGAAATCCATTATGAAAAATCCAGAAACTTCGAAAGACCTGAAAAATGGCGTCAATGAAGACGCCATAGAAAAATTCGCTCACAGAATCAACACGTTATAGCATGCTTTTAGAAATTTTTAGTGTCCGGGTTTGAAGGTTCGCCGCAGCAGCCTTCCAACCCCTCAATAAATTCAATATCCGTTGGATTCAGCTTAAAATCGAATATTTCGGTATTTTCAACTATGTATTCCGGAGTGACGGATTTCGGCAGCGGCAGAAAACCCATGTCGAGACTCCATCGAAGGCAAATCTGTGCCACGCTTTTATCATACTTGTCGGCCAGGTTCTTCAATTCGGGAACGTCGAAAACCTTGCCCGTGCCCAAAGGGCTGTATGCTTCCGGCTGTATGCCGTGGTTTCTGCAAAATTCAACAGTGTCCTTCTTAGTGTCGCCGGGGGCGAGACGCAGCTGGTCAACCATTGGTATTATTTCGGCTGTTTCCATCAAAGGTTCAAGATGCCTTACTAGGAAGTTGCTTACGCCTATAGCCTTGATCCTACCCTCTTGATACAGCTCTTCGATGGCTTTCCAGGTTTCTGAATTCACCTGCTGCCATCTGTCTCTGAATTTTAAAGGGTTGGGCCAGTGCATAAGATAAAGGTCCAGATAATCCATGCCCAGCTTCTCAAGTGAAAGGTTGAAAGCCTTTTTGGTCGATTCGTAGCCGTAATCGTCGTTCCACAATTTGCTGGTGATGAATATTTCTTCCCTGGGAATGCCGCTTTCCCTTACGGCCTGCCCCACAATTTCCTCGTTTTTATAAACAGCGGCCGTGTCTATGTGCCGGTAACCTGTTTCCAAAGCAGTTTTCACGGCATTTAATCCGGTCTCGTCATTTGGCGTCTGCCAAGTGCCGAAACCGACACAGGGGATATGTATGCCGTTTCTCAATTTATAGGAATCAGTTAATGAATTCATATCGCATCTCCTTTTGTTTAGTTATATAAGTTATACCTTGAAAACGACATGTAAAAACAAAAATTTATGAAATTGTCAATTTCCCAAAAAAGAGCATGAAATCAAGCGAAAATGTGGTCATTTGTCGTTAAAATGAGCTTATTTCCCTTATTTTTGACATATCCCCCATATAGTGGTAAAATGTACCGAACATTAAAAATGGTTTAGTAACTAACGGAGAATTCAAGGCTTGAACATATCGGGTCGAAAATGTCCGAAAGTGAAATTCTAAATAAGAGCATAACGGTTGAATGGACCTGTTGCTTATCGTTGATTGTTGTTGGTTCAAACAAAATGTCGTTTTGCGGCTAAATTAAGCGTTAATATGAAAATCGGTTCCGTTCGGCAATAAGCATTGACCTATCGTCATGCGGTTATGCGCTTAAAATGAAGGAGGAAAGGAATTTGATTCAGTTAAAGAATCTTGTCAAAACCTATGATAAAGGGTTAAAAGCGGTCGACGGACTTGACCTTGCCATAGAAGACAATGAAATATGTGTACTGATTGGACCTTCCGGGTGCGGAAAATCGACCACATTGAACATGATCAACAGACTCATCCCCATAACAGACGGAGAAGTGTGGATCAACGGAACGAACAGTACCGACATATCGCCGACCAAGCTGAGGCGGGATATCGGATATGCGATACAGGAGGTTGCGCTATTCCCCCACAGGACGGTGGCGGAAAACATAGCAACTGTTCCATCGCTTAAAAAATGGGACAAGAAAAAAACAAATAAAAGGATTGACGAACTACTCGACCTGATAGGGCTGAAGCCTGAACAGTACAGGGATAAATATCCCATACAGCTAAGCGGAGGCGAAAGCCAGAGAGTCGGAGTCGCAAGGGCATTGGGGGGAGACCCGCCTATATTGCTGATGGACGAGCCATTCGGCGCAATAGACCCCATTACAAGAACAAGGCTTCAGGACGAATTCCTGTTCATACAGGAAAAAATCCATAAGACGATTGTCTTTGTAACCCATGACATAACCGAAGCATTAAAAATGGGAGACAAAATCGCCATAATGAATGAGGGTAAACTGGTGCAGTACGGAACCCCCCGGGAAATACTGCAGGAACCCGCAAACATTTTTGTGGAGGAATTCATGGGCACGGACAGGGACATGAAATGGCTCCAGCTGGTGTTCGCCGAAGAACTGATAGAATATCCGGAATTCCACTGCAAAAGTACCGACGATTACGAAACCGTAATGAACAAGTTCAAAGATGTTCCGTTAAACAGCATGCCTGTAATCGACGATAACGGAAAACCTATCGGATCCATTAGGAAGAGGGCTCTAAAAAGCAACGGAGCGGAAAACTGGCAGGCAAGAATAAGGGAGTTCAGTGAAACCATAGACATAATGACAACGGTCTACGATTCGCTGTTTTCCATATTCCTGAGTGAAAACAATTATCTCCCGATACTTGACAGCAAGGATAAATTCCTCGGAGTGCTGACACAGGAAAAGGTGAACGATCTTCTCAATGAGATAAAAGCCGAAGGGGAGGATGAATAATTTTGGATAAAATTTTAAAATACGTAGTCGAGAACTACGACAAGATAATAGAGCTTACACTGCAGCATCTGCAGGTTACGTTTTCAGCCATCGGCTTGGCCATACTGGTTGCGGTTCCCCTCGGGATACTGCTTGTAAGATATAAAAAAATATCAAACCCTGTAATAGGGGCTGTAGGAGTGCTGCAGACCATACCAAGCCTTGCGCTGCTTGCATTGATGATTCCGCTTTTCGGCATCGGTTTCAAACCGGCTGTGGCGGCATTGTTCCTGTATTCGCTTCTACCTATATTGAGAAACACATATACGGGACTTAATGAAGTCACATATACAATGATAAAGGCTGCCAGGGGAATGGGAATGACGACAACACAAATCATATTCAAGATTCAGGTCCCCATAGCCATGCCCATCATCATAGCCGGGATTCGCACAGCGGCAATGATTTGCGTGGGTACAGCCACATTGGCGGCGTTGATAGGCTTCGGTGGACTCGGTGCCCTGATATACTCGGGTATTCAGCAGATAAACAACACATATATTATCGTCGGGGCGTTTTTCTCGGCACTGCTGGCATTGGTCATCGACGGAATATTCATGTTGATTGAATATGCAATAACCCCGAAGGGTTTGCGCATTAATAAATAGAAGAAAGAAAAATGGAGGGAAAAATGAAAAAGAAAACACTGGCACTTATTATTTCAGTAATACTTGCAACGGCGATGCTGTTTGCCGGCTGCGGAGGAAACGGGGAAAGCGGGGATACTATAACGGTTACAAATCAAACATGGACCGAGGCAGCTATTCTCGGGCATATAACACAGAAGATTTTGGAAGGAAATACTGATTATAACATTGAAAGGATAGAACTTGAAAGCAATGTTATCATGTGGTCGGCAATGACCAGCGATGAGGTTGACATATGGCCTGCATACACTTCGGGACTTTTCAACCTGTTTGAAGGCGACGACACTGTGTTGTATGAACCGGACGATATTTACGACTATGTTGCGGAAAAAGCCAAGACCGATTACAACATAATAGCGCTTGAACGAATAGGATTCTACAACAACTATGACCTGGCAGTGAGACCGGAAATCGCAGAAAAATACGATTTGGAGACATATTCGGACCTTGCGGAAGTTTCCAACGAACTTACTATAGTTGCGGACGCAAACTTTGAAGACAGGGCTGACGCATATCCGCTGCTTCAGGAAAGCTATGGCATGGATTTCAAAGAAATTTACCCAATGAGTGTTGCGCCCAAATTCATAGCAATGGAAAATGATGAAGCGGACGTCATCTCATGTTATACGACGGATGCCGGAATCGCCAGACTAGGACTAAAACTGTTAAAAGACGATAAAAGCGCGACCATGCATTTCGATGCCGTATACCTAATAAGGGGAGAAGTCCTTGAAGCGCATCCGGAACTTGCGGGAATCTTGAACAAGGTGAAAATCACCAATGACGAGATGGCCGAAATGAACCTTAAGGTTGAAGGGGATGGAATGAGTCCCGAAGAGGTTGCACAGGAATACCTCGAAAAGAACGACCTGATTTAAACTTAAAATTGAATATATCGAAAGAGCCGCCTGTTGGCGGCTTTTTTGCAGTTCGGGAATGCCGAGCAAAAAGGAGATTTCAAATGCTTGGCATTTGCGACAGACGTATGGGCTGAAAACATGCGGTGTATATAGGTTTTCACCGCTTATACCGTTAAACGCTTGCACCTGAACTTCTTGAAAGATCAAAAAAGACGGCAGGCAAGGCGGTTCAAAGTTATCGGGTAAGCCCAAATTTATTTTCAAAAAGCTTGGATCCGTGGTAAAATGCGTGACAAATATGTATAATGTGTTTAGTTCAGCACTTTAGAATAGTCATCCCGGCGACTAAAACATCAGGATAAAATTTACTGAATAAAGATAACCTTCGAAATATAAGTTAAACTATCGGATATAAATTTATTGGGACCGTCACCGTTAATAACTGCAAGCAATATGAAAGCAAATCCGTAAGCTTGTGTGACAGAATTGGTTCGACATGGTAGTTTGTTTTAATATAAAAAGATTAAGTTGTTTTTTAGATTGCAGAAGAGTATTTATCGATTTGATGTGGGGGGTGTCGGACAATGAATGAATACAGGAGCAAATATCATAAATATTTTCCGGAAAAACATATGGTGTTATTGTATCGCGATGAAAAGGAAGTCGTTGATACGGTGGTCGCCTATATTAAGGAAAGTCTGGAAAAAAATAAAAGATGCATATACATCACCGGTGATGCGGATACTAAACTCATAATTGGTGATTTGAAAAACTTGATAGATTACGACAGCTATATTGAAAAGAAGCAGTTTTACATTTTGGATAAGGAGGAATCCTATTCAAAAGACGGACATTTCGATCCGGATCGAATGATAGATATGCTTTTAAATGAAGTGGACCTTGCTTTAAAATCCGGTCACGAAGGGTTGGCTGTAACGGGCGAGGTCGGCTGGGCCCTTAAATTCGATGACGGATTCGAAAAAATTATGGAGTATGAATGGAAATTGAACGACATCATATTCTCAAAACACCCGGTATCATCAGTTTGCCGGTACAACCTGAACAAATTCACCGATGAAATGATAATAAACATCATTCATGTCCATCCGTATATAATATGGGATAATAAACTGCATGTAAATCCATTCTATATACCCGTGGAGGGGTATAAAAAAAATCAAATCAAGAAATATCAGGTTGAAAGCCTGCTGAAAAACCTAAACGAAATCACAAACGAAAAAAACAGCTTTCAAAATGAAATACAAAGAAAAGAACAGGAGCTTATTGAAAGCGAGGAAAAGTATAGATATGTGTTTGAAAACTCCAGCATCGGCAAGTCAATTACAAAATCGAACGGAGAAATATCGGTCAATAAGACTTTTTGTAAAATGTTCGGATACACCAAGAAAGAATTGGAGGGGAAAACCTGGCTGGAGCTGACCCATCCCGATGATATTGAGGCAAGTAATGAAGTCATAAGAATGTTAACCGAGGATGAAAAGGATTCAATAAGTTTTAATAAAAGATTTATTAAAAAAGACGGATCCACAATATGGGCGGAAGTACATAACTCATTAAGGAAGGATCATGCGGGTAAACCCATATACTTTCTAACGGCCATCATAGACATCACTGCGCGAAAACAAGCTGAAAATGAACTTTATCAGACCAAGGAGAATTTCAGGCTTTTATTTGAAGACGCACCTCTGGGTTATCAGTCATTGGATGAAAACGGGCGTTTCTTGATTGTTAATAAGGCATGGCTTGAAATGCTGGGCTACCAAAAGGAAGAAGTCATAGGTAAATGGTTCGGGGATTTTGTCTCTCCAGACCAAGTGGAATTGTTCAAGCGGAATTTCCCTAAATTCAAGGAAAAAGGCCATACAATTGTAAAATTCAAAATGATGAAGAAGAATAACCAGGTTATTACAGTAAATTTCATCGGAAAGATTGCATATAATCAAGACGGCAGTTTTAAGCAAACACACTGCATGCTGGAAAACATAACAGAACGATTGGAAGCTGAAGAAAAATTGAAACAAAACGAGGAAAGGCTTCGGCGGGCACAGGAAATATCCAAATCGGGCACATGGGAAATAGAAGCCGGAAGCGATATGATATGGGCGTCCGATCAGGCTTTTAAACTGTTCGGAGTAAAAAATGAGAATAATTTTATCAGCATTGAAAATTTTGAAAGCATGATACATGAAGACGACAGGGAAACTACGCATAATTCGCTTATGGATTTTATAAAAGATGAAAGAAAATATGACGATATTGAATATCGTATCAAATCAGGCGAATCGGAAGAATATCGCTACATGCACTCAATAGCGGAAAAGCAATATGATGACAAGGGGAACATGACAAAAATACTCGGGTTCATAATGGACATAACCGACAGGAAAAAGGCGGAACAAGAAGTTTTGGAAACACAGGCGATTCTGCAGGCCGCATTTGAAAACAGCCAAGTGGGAATAGCCATAGCCGACGCACCGGACGGTAAGCTTCGATACATCAATAAGGCCGGATTATTAATAATGGGTGAATCCGAAGAAAAAATAGTTAAAAATATCGATTATCATAAATATTTGGACAGCTGGAACATCCTTCATCCAGACGGCACCCCATATAAGGAGGAAGAAGTGCCGTTAGCCAGGGCAATTCTTTATGGTGAAGAGGTAAACAAAGAATTCATTATAAGGCTAAATGATTTTGAAGACAGGTTTGTATTGGCAAATGCCGGCCCCGTCAGAGACAAGAATGGAAATATTATTGCCGGTATTGTCGTTTTTCAAGATATAACTGAAAGAAAGAATTTGGAAGATAGTATTAAATATAAAAATAAAGATCTGTTGGAATCACAGAAAATTGCAGGTGTGGGAACATGGAGACTGAATGTAGAAACAAATCAGGTGTGGTGGTCAGATCAGCTTTACAAGATATTTGGACTTGATCCGACATTACCACCCCCACCTTATACAGAGCATATGAAGTTATTCACTTCGGATAGCTGGAATAAATTATCGACCGCCCTTGAAAGCACAAGAACATTAGGAATACCATATGAGCTTGAACTTGAGACTAAAGTCAAGGAGGGGACGAATGGATGGATGTGGGTGCGAGGCGAGGCTGAAAAAGATATAGAAGGAAATATTGTTGCTATCTGGGGGGCGGCTCAAGACATCACAAACCGCAAAAAACAGGAGGAAGAGAGATTTTTGTTAAAGGCACAGGTAACAAATCAACAGAAGTTAGAATCTATAGGCACGCTTGCCAGCGGTGTTGCACACGAGATAAACAACCCCATTAATGGAATCTTAAACTATGGGGAGATTATTCTTGATTCAACAGAACCGGATTCAGAAGTTAATAAATTTGCAGGAGAGATTATTTATGAAACCAACCGTGTTTCCGGAATTGTCAGGAATCTTTTGGATTTTTCAAGGAAGTCGGGTATGCGGCACAGCTATGCCAGAATCGATGACATCATTGAAAAAACATTGTCATTGATAAACACAATTTTCAGGCACGACAACGTAAGTCTCAATGTGAATGTTCAAGAAGACATTCCTCTTTTGAAATGCAGGAGCCAGCAAATACAGCAGGTGCTTATGAACCTGCTTACAAATGCGAGGGATTCACTTAACGCAAAATATCCCAAGTACGACGAGAACAAGAAAATTAATCTGGAGTGCCATGAATTTTTAAAAGATGATGCGAAATGGATAGCTATTTCAGTGGAGGATTTCGGGACAGGCATCCCTAAAGACATCAGACATCGTATCTTTGATCCGTTCTTCACCACAAAAGACAGGGACAAGGGGACGGGTTTGGGTTTGTCGATCAGCTACGGCATTATTAAAGAGCATAATGGTGAAATTGAAGTTGATTCGGTGGAAGGGGAGTACACGAAGTTTACCCTGCTTTTGCCTTGCGACAACGGATGGGACATGAACAAGAAATAATGGGATTAAACAGAATACAAAGAGGTTTGGCTTTATGAAACAGATAGTTTTACTTGCACTTGCAATATCGATATTTATATTACCTACTTATACCGAAGCGTCAGATAATGTGTACAAGAGCGCAACAGAGTATGACTATCCGCCATTTTCCGTTACTGACAAGGGTGAGGCGGACGGGTTTTCCGTTGAGCTGTTAAAAGCTGTGGCCGATGTGATGGAATTGGATATCACTTTCAAGATTGATGATTGGGCGACTTTGAAAGAGGAACTGAAAAACGGTGATTTGGATATATTGCCGCTGGTAGGATACACGGAGGAGCGGGATCGGCATTATGATTTCACCGTTCCCTATATCGTCATGCGCGGCAATATTTTCATAAAGGAAGATGAAACCGAAATCAGCACCGAGGAAGACTTGACCGATAAGGAAATCATCGTTATGAACGGCGACAACGCCCATGAATATGCAGTTAGGATGGGGTTCTCCGACAATCTTGTTTTAACGGAAACATATCAGGAGGCTTTTGAACTTCTTTCATCCGGGAAACACGACGCCATTCTTGCGCAGAGCCTGGTCGGAGAACAGCTTATTGAACAATTGAACATAAAAAACATCAAAGCCGCCACGCAGGTTGATGAAGACGGAGTGACACAGATAAGAACGAATTTGAGTGATTTCGAACAGAAATTCTGTTTTGCCGTGCAAGAGGGTGACAAGGAATTATTGTCTAAACTGAATGAGGGGCTGGCAATCGTTTCCGCCAACGGGGAATATGACCGATTATATAAAAAATGGTTTCCTTTTACTATTCATCCTGAGCCGGTCGAAGTTTTGAAGACGTCGTTGATAATCATGGCGCCCATCCTGCTATTGGTTATTTTGGTAGGGACAATTCTTATAAAGCAAAAAATAAAACAAAAAACCGAGGAACTGAATAAATCCAATAAGGCGATGCTTGATATGGAGGCCCATTTGAGGTCGCAGCAGAAATTGGAGGCAATCGGTGTCATGGCAAGCGGAATCGCACATGAGATAAACAATCCTATCAACGGCATCCTTAACTACGGTCAACTTATACATGACATGGCTCAAAATGAAGATTTGGATTATGTTGAACAAAAAGAATCGGTGTTGGGCTACTCAAGTGAAATCATAAACGAATCGAACAGGGTTTCATCTATTGTGGCAAATCTTCTCCAGCTTTCAAGAATCGGAAATAAGGAGTACGGTCAATACGACCTTGAAGAATTAATTAGTAAAATCATGAGTTTGGCTACAACAATCATCAGGCAATACCAAATAGGGATTGAAATCGACATAGACGGCGACATACCGAAAATCGAGTGCAGGGAACAGGAGCTTCAGCAGGTTATATTGAATTTGATTTTCAATGCGAAAGATGCGCTGAATGCAAAATATGAAGGTTACCATAAAGACAAAAAAATCTTTCTAACCGCAGCAAAAACAAGCCCTCCAAACAACGAACTCGGTGTCAGGATAACTGTTGAAGACCATGGCAACGGAATACCCGAAGAAATACAGAACAAAGTATTCGATCCGTTTTTCACTACAAAAAGCAGAGTGGAGGGGACAGGTCTCGGGCTACCCATAAGCTACGGTATTGTCAAGGAGCATGGCGGAGTGTTGAGTTTTGAAACAAAGCAGGGGGAATACACAAAATTCCATGTCGACTTGCCGATTGAACAGCCAAAAAACAGTTAGGGGTTCAAAAGCGTCTTGTCTAAATTGTTTGGGGAATAAAAAAAAGCACAGGTCTTTTACAGCAAAAAGGTAAAAAACCTGCGCTTGTTCCGTGATTCATCATTTCATCTTTATTTGATCCTGGACTCCATCTCCCACATGTCGGGATTCCTGCCCATCATCTCTTTAAGCTTGTAACTCGCCCTTGTGAGTTCAGCCCTTATGTCTTCAGGTAGTATGAGGCTGCCGGCCGAAGCGTTTTCCTTCAACTGTTCGGGATTCCTGGCTCCGGCAAGCACGGAGCTTACATTCTTCCTGCTGATGAGCCATGCCAGCGTGACCCGTGCCATGGGTTGTCCGATTCTTTCCGATATTATCCTTATGGCATCGATTGTTCTAAACAGCTCGTTGACCGTTTCCTGACCTTCTTCGAAATATCTGGTGTTACGCCTATCAACGGGGATGTCGAAGGGCATTTTGAATTTACCTGTGGCCATTCCCTGGGCAAGGGGGCTGTAACAAAGGATTCCTATGTCTTTTTCTACACAGGCGGGTTGAATTTCATATTCAATCGCCCGAAAGAGTATGTTGTAGGCAAGTTGATTTGTCCTGACTGGGCCGTATTTGGTGACTTCGGCCAAATCCTTCACACCGAAATTGCTGACACCCGCCGCGCGGATTTTACCGTCATCCAGAAGTTTTTGCATGCCTTCCATGGTTTCTTCGAAGGGTACGGTTTCTCTTGGCCAGTGAATCTGAAAAATATCTATATAGTCCGTCCCAAGGCGTTCAAGGCTTTCTTCGCAGACTTTGACAACCTTGTCCCTGGTGGGTTCGCCGTCTGAAATCTTCGTTGCAATCACAGCCTTGTCCCTTCTTCCCTTTAAGGCTTTGCCGAGTATCTCTTCGCTTTCACCGCCTCCGTATCCTTCCGCCGTATCAAAGAGGGTGATGCCCATGTCAAGCGCTGCATGAACGGTATCTATGGATTCCTTCTCCTCCTGCGGTCCCCAGGTGCTGTCTCCTGCGAAAACCCACGTTCCCAGCGCTACGGAGGATACTTCTATGTCGGTGCCGGGTATTTTTGTGTAATTCATAAAAACACATCCTTTCCTATGTTAAGTTTTTAATTGCATCAAAAACAAGCTTTCACTTTATTTCATACCCGGATTCATGCAGGATTATTTCATTTGTTTCTGTTTTCTGCGATATATTGAATATCCCTTCCGGAGGGATTTTGGAAAAGCTTCAAACCGAAACGCGGCACAACAGCCATTATATGGTCGAAAATGTCGGATTGTATGGTTTCATATTTCACCCACGCCACATCGTTTGTAAATGCATATATCTCCAGAGGCACACCGTGTTCGTCGGGCGTCAGCTGCCTAACCATGATGGTCAGTTCATTGTGTATCCCCGGATGGTGTTTAAGATACTCGAGCACATACGCCCTGAAAGTGCCTATGTTTGTCAGACGACGGCCGTTTACCATATGGCTTGTGTCAAAACCGGCATTTTTGTTGTATTCGTCGATTTCCTTGCGCTTTGATTCCAAGTAATCCTTGAGATAATGTATTTTTTTAAAATCTTCAATCATTTCGGGAGTGCAAAAACCGATACTTGACACATCGATGTATATGGATCTCATGATTCTGCGTCCGCCGGTTTCCAGCATTCCCCGATAGTTCTTGAATGAATCCGATATCAGGGCATATGAAGGAAGGGTGGTGAAGGTCTTGTCGAAATTTTCAATTTTCACAGTATGAAGGGTTATGTCGATCACGGTTCCCGATGTGCCGTATTTGGACATTTCAATCCAGTCTCCTATACGGACCATATCGTTTGTGGATATGAGTATTCCCGCCATGAGGCCGAGAAGCGAGTCCTTGAATATGACCAGAAGAACAGCCGACAGGGCTCCAAGCGCACTAAGGACAACTATGGGGTTTTGCCCCAAAAGCGCAGAGATTATGGCAATGCTGCCTATCAGGAACACGGATATGCGTATTACCTGTATGTAGCCTTTAATGGGACGGTTTTTAGAAATGGTGTAGGATCTGTATATTTCATTGAAGGAGTTTAAAAGCGCATCGACCACAAGCATCAGAACAAGGTATATGGACAGGACCGCGACCTTTTGTATTATTTCCTTGGCTTCGGGGAAAAGTGGGGATGCGTAATATATTATGATTATCGGTACAAAATAGGCTGTGCGGGAAAAAACCTTGTTTTCCATCATTAGGTTGTCCCATTTATATTTGTTCTTCTTAATGAAATGCCCCAGGAGCGTCAGAACCACTTTTTTCGTGATGAAATATATGATCAATATGAATATTAAAACGGCAAAAGCCAGAATTGCCGAAGACAGCAATTCGACATCGTCGCCGGATATCCCTTTTTGTGTTAAAAAATCAATTACAACATCACGCATACATGTTTGGTCCTTTCAATATGAAAATGCTAAAACCATTCTATATAAAGCTGCGCATTATTACAAGAAAACCGGGTTTTTGGCATATGCTATAATATATATGGCAGATATGAAGTCTTTGCATAAGATTGTAACATTGATAACAAATCTTTTGAATATGGAGGTTCAAATGAAAACCATCACCGTAATAGGCGGGGGGAACAGCGCCCACGTCCTGATCCCGCTTCTTTCAAAAACAGGAATGGAAGTCAATCTTCTTACGAGAAAACCAGAAAAGTGGTCGAAAACAGTCGCATTGGAATTCCAAAACCCATCCGGCGTTATAAAGGATACCTACCATGGGGAGTTGAATGTCATATCGGATGATCCGGCTGAGGTCATCCCTCAAGCGGATATCATAATAATGTGCATGCCGGTTCACGCATACAGGCTTTCCATGCACGAAATCGCGCCTCATATCAATAAAACCGGGAAAACCTATCTCGGTACCGTGTACGGGCAGGGGGGCTTCAACTGGATGGCCGAGGAAATAACCAGGGAGTTCGGGCTTGAAAACCTGGTGACTTTCGCATTCCAGCTCATACCCTGGATCTGCAGAACGGAGGTCTATGGCGAAAAAGGGATCATATACGGCGCCAAACCGGTAAACGTGGCCGCAGTTCATCCAAACGGGGAGTTTGCGGACCTGAATGATAAACTGTTTTCAAAGTTAAGTTATGAGTGGTTCGGTAAAGGCGGTTTTGAACTGGCGGAAAATTTCATTACGCTCACCTTGTCTTCGGACAACCAGATAATACATACGGCGCGGATGTACGGATTGTTCCTTGAAGAGGGCGCATCTTGGGAAAAGAAAGTGGACATACCGTATTTTTACCGAGATTTCACAAAAAAGTCCGCGGCAATACTAAAGGATCTGGATGACGACTACACATTGATCAGGGAGGCGATAAAGGAGCTGTGCCCCGATAAGAATTTCGAATTCATGCTTGATTACCTGGCTTTGGACAGAAAGACCAACCTTACGGACAGCAGTACGGTGCTCGACACTTTCGATAACATGGAATCCCTTGATTCGATACGAACCCCGGTTATTAAATTTGACGACAAGTGGATGATAGACAGGGGCAACAGGTTTTTCAAAGACGACATTTACTACGGGCTCTGCATAGCGAAGGCTCTGGCTGAAAAACTGGAAATCGGTGTTATGCACATCGACGGGGTGTTGTATTGGGTGCAGCAGCTCCTGGGAGAAAAGATAATTGAAAACGACAGACTGGTGATACAGGACGAAATTGAAAAGGACAAGTTCAAATACGGTGTGCCGCAGGTTTACGGTTATACCGACTTGACGGAAATAATCGATTAACAGGCCTTTTGGCCGTTCAATAATACTGATATAATATCCCGGACAGCAAAAAAGGGAGATGGCAATTTGGATTACTCGCACGTTTTGTGGGATTTTAACGGAACAATAATAAATGATGTGGAAGTCGGGATAAAAAGCGCTAACACACTTCTTTCAAGAAGGAAGCTTAAGCTGATAGAAAGCCTGGAAAGCTACAGGGACATTTTCTGTTTCCCGATTGTCGATTATTATAAAAACATCGGACTTGACCTTGAGAATGAAAAATTCGCCGACCTGGCCGTCGAATGGATCGAGCTCTATGTCGGGTTTTTTAAAGGCGCGGCGATTTATGAAGGTATAATCGACGCTTTGGAGAAGATGAAAAACAGCGGTGTTTCACAGATAGTGCTTTCCGCCACTGAAAAAAGCATGCTTGACGGGCAACTTGAATATCTTGGCATAGCAAAATATTTCGATGAAACGCTGGGGCTTGACAACATACACGCCCACAGCAAAGTCAAGATAGCCCGGGCATGGTTTGAGACCAGGAAGCCGCGAAAAGCCGTCCTGATTGGAGACACGATACATGATTTCGAAGTGGCCGAACAAACGGGTGTCGACTGCATTCTCATTGCCGCCGGCCATCAGTCCAAAGGGCGGTTGTTAAAATGCGGGGTGCCTGTCTAC
>CAZWVS010000029.1:11358-15845 GCA_964636935.1 uncultured Clostridiaceae bacterium | reverse complement strand
AATTATAAGCATTATACATGATGATGTATAAATATGCAAGAAAATTTTTAATTATGCAAAAAAGGGAAATATAATGAGAATAATCGGTATAGATCCGGGGTATGCAATAGTGGGTTATGCGATTCTGGATTACTCGAAAAACAAGTTCACTGTAATTGATTACGGATCCATCAACACGAAGGCGGGAACAGATTTTTCAAAACGTCTGCTGAAAATTCACAAGGGCATAGAATTGTTGATAGGGCAACACAAACCGGAAGCCCTTGCGATTGAAGACCTGTTTTTCAACAAGAATACGAAAACAGCCATAAAGGTGAGCCAGGGACGGGGTGTTGCAATGCTCTGCGGCGCTCTTAACGGAATCGAGGTTTTTGAATATACGCCTTTGCAGGTCAAGCAGGCTGTCTGCGGATATGGAAGAGCTCAGAAGAGACAGGTGCAGGAAATGGTGAAAATCATTTTAAAGCTTGACAGTATTCCAAAACCCGACGACGCAGCGGACGCCCTGGCTGTTGCGGTTTGTCACGCACACTCATATAATTTAAACATGATGGGGGACGGGAGATAGATGTACGAATATATAAAAGGTAAAATCACGGCCGTGGGAAACGATTATCTTGTTGTGGACAACAACGGAATAGGATATAGAATCTACACGTCCGACACGACACTGGCCGGATTGAAACCCGGGGATGATAAAAAAACAATTTACACATATCTCCATGTCAGGGAGGATATCCTGCAGCTTTATGGATTCGGCGACAGGGAGGAGCTTTCGATTTTCGTAATGCTGATCGGCATATCCGGCATCGGCCCCAAGGCCGGGCTCGCCCTTCTTTCCACTTTGACACCCAGGGCGATAGCCTTCGCAATTGCCGGAGGCGATGTAAAAGAGCTTTCAAAGGCAAAAGGGGTGGGGAAAAAGACTGCGCAGCGCATCATACTTGAATTGAAGGATAAATTCCGCGAGATGGAGAAAAACGGTGCGGCCGTTCCCGGTGTGACGGATGAAGAGGGAAATGTGACGGCGGATGAGGCCAGGACCGCCCTGATGGTCCTGGGATATACGAGAAGACAGTCGCAGGAAGCCGTAAACAGCTGTTTAGGGGAAAGCGCGGGACTGGAAGACTTGATAAAAAGGTGCCTGGTATATTTAAACGAATGAAGAAAAGGAATAAGTGATGGAAGAAGAGAGACTTATAAACAGCAGCTACAACGAACAGGATGCGGCGGAAAACAGCCTGAGGCCGAAGAACTTCGACGAGTATTACGGTCAAAAGAAGGTCAAAAGCAATATGAAGGTTTTCATAGAAGCGGCGAAACAAAGGGAGGAGCCCCTCGACCATGTGCTGCTGTACGGCCCACCGGGGCTGGGGAAAACCACACTGGCAAACATAATAGCCGCGGAAATGAATGTCAACCTAAGGATTACAAGCGGGCCCGCAATAGAAAAAGCGGGGGATCTCGCTGCGATCCTTACAAACCTGCCTGAAAAATCGGTTCTGTTCATTGATGAAATACACAGGCTTAACAGAACGGTGGAGGAGATACTATATCCCGCCATGGAGGATTTCGCGCTGGATATAATAATAGGCAAAGGCCCGAGCGCCAGAAGCATACGACTCGATCTTCCCCGTTTCACGCTTATAGGAGCCACGACGCGGGCGGGGATGCTCACTTCGCCGCTTAGGGACAGGTTCGGCGTCATAAGCCGTCTGGAGATGTACACAACCAGGGAGCTTGAGACAATAGTGAAAAGGTCCGCAGGTATATTGAACATAAGGATAAGCGACGACGGCGCACATGAAATAGCAAGGAGGTCCAGGGGGACGCCCAGGGTTGCGAACCGTTTGTTGAGAAGGATAAGGGATTTCGCCCAGGTAGAAAACATCGGAAGCATAGGAAAAGAGATTGCGGACAAAGGGTTGATAGCCCTGGAAGTCGATTCAATGGGCCTTGACGCCATCGACCGGAAGCTCCTGCTTGCGATCATTGAAAAGTTCGCAGGCGGCCCCGTGGGTCTGGAAACGCTGTCTTCGTGCATAAGCGAGGAAAAGGATACCATTGAAGATGTATACGAGCCTTTTTTGTTAAGGCTCGGTTATTTGAATAAGACGCCCAGGGGGAGATGTGCGACACCCGCCGCATACAAGCACCTGGGATTGAGCTACACGGAACAGGGGAGTTTCGAATGAAGGTTCTGCTTCACATATGCTGCGCACCGTGCCTTGCGGCCTTTGATAAATATTTCAAGGAAGAGGGCATCGAATACGGGGGATTCTTCTACAATCCCAACATTCACCCCTATGCGGAATTTTCGAGAAGGATGGATACCCTTCGGGGATATGCCGGTCAGATAGGACTTGATGTGATATATGATCCCCAATTCGACCAGGTGACATGGGAAAAGTCGTTTAAAGACTCACCGGAGGGTGAAAGATGCCTGTATTGCTACACAAGAAGAATCAATAAGGCCGCCGAAGCCGCTGCGAAAAACGGATTCAGCCATTTCACCACAACCCTTTTGATAAGCCCCTACCAGGATCATAAAATCATAATTGAAATAGCGAAAAAAGCGGCAAAAAGACATGGTGTGGAATTCTACTATCATGATTTTAGAAATATTTTCCGCGAAGGCCAGAACATGTCGAAACAGACGGGGATGTACAGACAGAAATACTGCGGATGCATATATTCCTACCGCGAATCAAAATTCAAGGACAAGATCAGCTGGGATTGAAATATTCTTTTTTCTGACCATTCTTTATTTCAACCAAATCGGACATTAGGCTTTCAACAAGCCCCGGTTCCTTCAGATATTTATTCAATTGTTCCCAACAGTCGTCGCGCATATCGTATAGCTGTCCGGTTTCACCGTCCCTTTCCGGTTCATGGAAGGAAGGCTGGGATCTGCCCCCCGAGCCAAGACCGTCCACCAGCTTCCAGTCCTTGCTCCTTATTGCGAACATGCCGAATGCGGAGTGGTTTATAATCGTGTCCCGGACGGCGGATTCCGGGTCGGTCAGCACCGGAAGGAAGCTCACACTGTCCGGTGCTTCGTCTTCGTTGCATTCATATCCTGTTATTTCACAGACCGTGGCCATGAGATCGACCAGGCCGAAAAGGGAGTTGCTTATCGCCCCCGGTTTTATGACTCCGGGCCATTTGGCTACAAAAGGAATTCTGTGTCCGCCTTCGTATATATCGGTCTTGTGACCTCTCAAATCGCCGTTTGCCTTGTGTCCGTGGCTTCTTCCGAAATAGTCTACTACAGTAGCTCCGTTGTCGCTTGTGAATATGACAAGAGTGTCATCGCTTATATTCAAATCCGATATGAGGTTTAGGATTTCTCCAAGGCACCAGTCCGCTGTCATCACCATGTCGCCACGGGTTCCGGCGCTGCTTTTACCCCGCATGAAGTCGGGAGGAACGCAGGGCCTGTGAGGGGAGGAAAGGGGGACATATGCAAAAAACGGGTGCTGCTCCGCTACGGAACGCTTAATGAAATCACAGGCTTTTTCCGTGAATTTCACGTCTACAAGAGAATCATCCCATCCATTCACGGTGAGACCGTCCTTTTGCTGAGTGATTTTTTCTTTGGGGATGTGGGGTATTCCCAGTGTTTTGCGTCCCTTGATGAAACAATACGGAGGCATGTCGAGGGAGCCGGAAATTCCGAAAAACTCATCAAACCCATGATCGAGAGGTCCACCTAAAAGAGGTTTTGAATAATCGAAATCCATATAATCCGCGTCAGCGTCATCGGGGGCAAGATATGATTTATCAACAGGCACCTTTGTCCCGTCTTTGTAAACATACTCGAAACCAAGATGCCATTTGCCGAATGCGCCTGTTCTATATCCTTTGCTTTTTAAAACTTCGGCAACCGTCCTACGACCCGTTTTAATCAAAGGGGCGCCATGACCGCATTGCACCCTTTCCTTCAATCGGGTACGCCATGCGTATCTCCCGGTTAAAACACTGTAACGTGAAGGGGTGCAGACAGCAGCCGAGGCATGTACGTCGGTGCACCGGATGCCTTCGGCGGCCACTGCGTCAATGTTGGGTGTTTGTATTTTTTCAGCGCCATAACAGCCCGGGTCACCGTAACCCATGTCGTCGGCCATGACAAAGACTATGTTCGGTGATGTGTTTTCAACAACATAAGACATAAAATCCCTCCGATTTATAAGAATTGCTTATATGGACATTATATAATAAAATTAGTCTATGAGAAAAGTGTTGTCAATCGTCATGGTCATATCAATGATAACAATCCTTTTTGCCGGTTGCGGATTTGGAAGGAACGGTGACGGCAGCGAAGAAAACACTCGGACTCCCGCATCGGAGGCACCGTCGCAATCCGTGTACCCGGACATCCCTGATAAAACCCCGGCAAGCACAGAAACCAATGAACCGGAGCGTTCAAAAACCCCCGAGCCGACAACCACACCGACAACTACGCCGACAACCACACCGACAACTAC
>CAZWVS010000029.1:0-11258 GCA_964636935.1 uncultured Clostridiaceae bacterium | reverse complement strand
GCCGACAACCACACCGACAACTACGCCGACAACCACACCGACAACTACACCGACACCAACATCAACACCAACTTCAACGCCTACACCAACACAAACACCAACTTCAACGCCTACACCAACGCCAACGCCGACACCAACATCAACACCAACTTCAACGCCCACACCCACACCTGCGCCAACGCCAACGCCTACACCAACGCCTACACCAACGCCCACACCCACACCTGCGCCAACGCCAACGCCGACACCAACGCCCACACCTGCGCCTACACCAACACCTACTCCCACACCTACACCTACGATACCTTCTTCGACCCCCGCTGAAAAAATAACAATGGATATTTCAAACTTAAGCAAAGGAATAGTCGGCTTATCCTATAACCATGAAACTTCCAACAGGTTGAAGGTGAGAATAATGCTCGGGACGGAGAAGATGACATATGATTTAATACCTGGAATTCCCTCATATTTCCCTTTGCAACTAGGAAACGGCGAATACACCGTAAAAGTATACGAGGAAGTTTCGGGAACCGGTAAATACACCACCATATTCAATGAAGACATAGATGTATACATCCCGGATGAAAAACTCATATATACCGCGTCCATAGTAAAAATATATTGGACTTCCGAAATGGCGGCCATAGTGTTCGCATACGACCGCACCGCGGATGCTTCCTACGAATGGGAGATGGTGGAAAGGCTTTATGCATACATAGTCGAGAAATATCAGTATGATTATGATAAAATGGCGGAAATCAGCGGACTCAGCCCCGAATACATACCGAATGTGGAATTGATATTTTATGACAAAAAATTAATATGCTATGACTATTCCGTATTATTCGCTTCAATGCTGAGAAGTCTTGAAATACCGGTTAAACTGGTAACCGGATATTCAACCAGTGTGGACGGCTATCACGCATGGAACGAGGTGTACAATCCCGAGACCGGACGCTGGGTCATCATGGACCTTACTGCGGATGCAGCATACCATGTGTGGGGAATGGACTACGAAATGGAGAAGGATCCGGTTGATTTCGACATTGTTTACATTTATTAATCAAACTGAAAACATTTTATTTTCACAAAAATGATTCTGTTGACATAGACATTCGGATTGTACTATAATCTTATGAAAAGCAAGGGGGATTACAATGGCTTACTTCTATGAATCCGTATCAAGAACTTTCAGAGAATACCTTTTGGTGCCGAATCTTACGACAAAGGAGTGCAGTCCCGATAGGATCCGGCTGAACACCCCGCTGGTAAAGTATAAAAAAGGTGAGACTTCCGATATTTCGCTCAACATACCCTTCGTATCGGCCATAATGCAGGCCGTATCCAACGACACGCTGGCGGTGGCGCTTGCAAAGAGCGGAGGGCTCAGTTTTGTTTTCTGTTCACAACCGATTGACAGCCAGGTTGATATGATAAGGAAAGTGAAGAAATTCAAAGCCGGTTTTGTCATAAGCGATTCCAATCTCAGACCGGACCAGACCCTGGACGACGTAATACGATTAAAGGAAAAAACAGGTCATTCAACCATGGCGGTGACTAGCGACGGCAGTCCCAACGGGATCCTTATGGGAATAGTCACCGGACGTGATTACAGACTCTCAAGAGACCCGGGATCCAAAAAGGTTTCAGAATTCATGACACCTCTTGATAAGCTAATAACCGGACAGGCGGGGATGAGCCTTACTACTGCGAACGATGTCATCTGGGACCATAAGCTGAACTGCCTGCCTATAGTCGATAATGATGGAAGGCTTGTCAACCTGGTTTTTAGGAAGGATTATGACGACCACAAGGAAAATCCCGAAGAAATGCTGGACAATGAGAAAAGGTACATGGTAGGTGCCGGTATAAACACCCATGATTACAAAGAAAGGGTGCCCGGGCTTATTGAAGCCGGTGCGGACGTGCTTTGCATCGACTCATCGGACGGATATTCCCAATGGCAGAAGGAAACCATAGAATGGATCAAGAAGACCTACGGTGAAGAAACTAAAGTGGGTGCAGGGAATGTAATAGACGCGGAAGGTTTCCGCTTCCTCGTGAATGCCGGCGCGGATTTCGTGAAAGTGGGAATCGGCGGCGGGTCGATCTGCATAACAAGGGAGCAAAAGGGCATCGGACGCGGTCAGGCCACTTCGGTGATCGAAGTCGCCGCTGCCCGTGACGAATATTACAGGGAAACAGGAACCTATGTCCCGATCTGCTCCGACGGCGGCATTGTACATGACTATCACGTAGTCCTGGCACTGGCCATGGGGGCGGATTTCGTAATGATGGGAAGGTATTTTGCTAGATTTGACGAAAGCCCCACCAAAGTAATAAAACTCGGGAATAACTATGTCAAGGAATATTGGGGCGAAGGTTCCAACAGGGCGAGAAACTGGCAGAGATACGATGAAAACAATGTGGGGGAGATGAAATTTGAAGAGGGGGTTGACAGCTATGTCCCTTACGCGGGGAAATTGAGCGACAATGTCAATAAGACCCTCGGTAAAATAAAATCCACCATGTGCAGCTGCGGATCGGCTAATATCAGGGATTTAAAGAAAAAGGCAAGGATATCGCTTGTTTCATCCACCAGCATTATCGAAGGAGGGGCACACGACGTCATCCTCAAAGAGAAATCCGACTATTAAAACGAACAAATGTTCACATGCGCTGCTTTTTGTGTTATAATCATCAAGTGCTGAATGGAAAATTTTAAATTTATTCGGCAAATGCAATAAGCAAAGGTTTTTGCATACATAAAAACGGAGAATTTATGAGACAGGACTATATTTATATAAAGGGCGCAAAGGAACATAACCTGAAAAATATCGATGTAAGCATACCCAGGGACAGCATGGTTGTCGTTACAGGAATAAGCGGTTCGGGCAAGTCGTCCCTTGCATTTGACACAATTTATGCCGAAGGGCAGAGAAGATACGTTGAAAGCCTTTCAGCTTACGCAAGACAGTTCCTCGGACAGATGAACAAACCTGATGTGGAGTTCATTGAAGGTCTCTCGCCGGCCATATCCATCGACCAGAAGACAACAAGCAGGAATCCACGCTCCACTGTAGGGACCGTTACGGAAATACACGACTACCTGAGGTTGCTTTTCGCCCGCATAGGGGTGCCGCACTGTCCGATATGCGGCAGGGAGATTTCGGGGATGAGCATCGACCGTATCACGGACTCCGTTATGGCCATGGGTGAAGGGAGCAGGATAATGATTGTTTCGCCCGTGGTGAGATCGAGAAAAGGCACGCATGCCGACCTGTTGGAGAAAATTTTAAAAGACGGTTTTACCAGGGTCATTGTCGACGGTGCCGCATATGATTTGACCACCGACGAAATAAAGCTGGAAAAAACCTTGAATCATGACATAGGCATCGTTGTGGACAGGCTTATTGTTAAAGACGGTCTAGAAAAAAGGTTGACGGATTCGCTGGAAACGGCATTGTCAAAATCCGACGGGCTTGTAAGCATTGTGTCGGGCGACGGCGGGGAAACGCTGTATTCACAGAAATTCGCATGTCCTGAACATAACATCAGCATCGAGGAACTCTCTCCGAGAATGTTTTCCTTCAACAGCCCCTTCGGGGCATGCGGCGAGTGCGACGGCCTGGGGATGCATATGGAGATGGATCCGGATTTGATAATTCCGAATAAAAACATTTCCCTTTACGACGGCGCTATCAGTGTTGCGGGATTCAAATACGATGATGACAGCTGGGGCAGGGCTTTCCTTGACGCAATCGGAAAAGAATACGGCGTGGACATGTCAATTCCGTTCAAAGACCTTCCTGATGAAATAAAACATATTGTATTATACGGGTCGGAGGGCAGAAAGTTCAAGGTTAAATATAGAAATGCAAAAGCCACATATGAAACCGAGGAAAAGGCTGAAGGCATATTGAACATTGTAAGGCGAAGGTTTATTCAAACAAAGACCAGCTACATGAAACGCTATTATGAGAATTTCATGAGCGACAACGTATGCGACGCATGCAATGGGACGCGTTATAAACCTGAAGTTCTGGCGGTGACCGTTGCAGGCACCAACATACATGAAATTTCGCAATTGTCCATAAGCGAATGTCTTGAGTTTTTTGAAAACATCGAATTGGATGAAACGGGATGGATGATCGCAAACATGATCATCAAGGAAATCAAGGAAAGACTCAACTTCCTTGTAAAAGTCGGTCTGGAATATTTGTCGCTGTCAAGAAATGCTTCCACACTCTCAGGGGGGGAAGCCCAGAGGATTAGGCTGGCTACGCAGATAGGCTCCGGACTCACGGGCGTGATGTATATACTAGACGAGCCCAGCATAGGGCTCCACCAGAGGGATAACAGGAAACTTCTTGACGCCTTAAGAAGAATGCGCGACCTTGGAAACACCCTGATAATCGTAGAACATGACCATGAAACAATCACAGAAGCCGATTATGTGATTGACATGGGACCCGGGGCGGGTGTGCACGGCGGTGAGATAGTCTGCGAAGGAACCCCTGCCGATATTATGAAATGCGAAGACTCGCAGACAGGTCTTTATCTTTCGGGAAAAAAGAAAATTCAAGTCAATAAGCAAAGAAGGAAAAGCAACGGGAAGCATCTTATCGTAAGGGGGGCGACCCACAACAACCTGAAAAAAATAGATGTGGATTTCCCCCTTGGCAAGTTTATTTGCGTAACGGGTGTTTCGGGATCGGGGAAGAGCTCGCTTGTAACCGACATACTGTATAAAGAGCTGGCCCACATTGTGAACAGGGCTAAAACAAAAGGGGGGCCCCACGACTCGATCGAAGGAATGGAAAACATCGATAAAGTCATAGAAATCGACCAGTCGCCGATAGGAAGGACCCCGAGGTCGAACCCGGTCACATATACAAAGGTTTTCGATGAAATAAGGGAGGTTTTTTCAAAAACGAGGGAAGCGCGAAGCCGGGGTTATAAAAAGGGAAGGTTCAGTTTCAATGTGTCCGGCGGGAGATGTGAAGAATGCAAAGGCGACGGGATAAAGAAGATTGAAATGCATTTCCTTCCCGATGTATATGTGCCTTGCGAAGTGTGCAAGGGCAAAAGATACAACAGGGAAACCCTGGAAATAAAATATAAAGGCAAAAATATTTCCGATGTTCTCGACATGACGGTGGAAGACGCCATGGAGTTTTTTGCCAACATACCTAAAATCAAAAGGAAAATAGACCTTCTTTATGAAGTGGGGCTGGGGTATATAGAATTGGGCCAGCCTTCAACCACCCTTTCGGGGGGGGAGGCGCAGAGGATCAAGCTGTCAGCCGAGCTTTCAAAAAGAAGCACGGGAAAGACTCTGTATATCCTGGATGAACCTACGACGGGGCTGCACACGGCGGATGTGCATAAGCTTCTCGATATTGTGGATCGGCTTGTGGACTCGGGAAACACCGTGATAGTCATAGAACATAATCTGGATGTGATTAAGTGCGCGGACCATATAATCGACCTGGGACCCGAAGGAGGGGACAGGGGCGGCGGTGTGGTCGTTACCGGAACCCCGGAGGAAGTAGCGAAATTTGATGAATCCTACACCGGAGTATTCCTGCGCAAAGTCTTATAGGCCGTGACAATGCGATGTTTTTAAATTTTGTGACAAAAATACGGCATTGTGTTATAATGTCTGCGGGGACGGAAACATGCATAACAGCATGTGGATGTTCCTTTTTAAAATTTAAGGAAAAACCGTATGGGTTTACACATGGCCGGTACGGGAATATTATAGATACAGGAGTTGAATATTATGAAATTATGCGACATATGCCATAAGAACGTGGCGGTCATATATACATCACAGATAATCGAAGGCAAAAAGGTCAACAAGGCCATTTGCATGGAATGTGCAAGGAAAATGGGCATTGAACCGATTTCACATTTAATGAAGCAGTCGGGTTTGTCCGATTCGGACATGGATAATTTAAATCAGCAGATGATGGAAATGATGAACAATGTGGACATGGACGACCTGGCCATACCCAATAGCGAAGGCGAGGATATCGACAAGGAGGCAAATCCCCTTACGGAGATGTTCAAGAATTTCAAAATGAACAAGGATGGAAGGAAGGCATCTAACGATTTCGGCCAGAAAAGCAAAAATGCCGAGGACGGTAAAAGCAAAAAGAATATTTTGACGAGGGAGAAAAAAGGACAAAAACCGAAATACCTCGATAAATTCGGAATCAATCTCACAGAAAAAGCCGCTGAAGGTGAAATCGACCGTGTCATCGGAAGAAAAAAGGAAATTGACAGAACGGTACAGATTTTAAACAGACGGACCAAGAACAACCCGTGTCTGATCGGAGAAGCCGGTGTGGGTAAAACCGCGATAGCGGAGGGTCTGGCAGTAAGGATATCCGAAGGGAACGTACCGGCCAAGATGCTGAATTTTGAAGTATATCAGCTTGATATGACCGGTATAGTTGCGGGAACCCAGTTCAGAGGGCAGTTTGAAAGCAGAATGAAAGGCATCATAAAAGAAGCCAAAGATATGGGCAATGTTATCCTGGTGATAGACGAAGTGCACAATATCGTGGGAGCAGGCGAGGCCGAAGGGGCAATGAATGCCGCAAACATCCTAAAACCCGCGTTGTCGCGTGGGGAAATCCAGGTGATAGGCGCCACCACGATAAAGGAATACAGGAAATTCATTGAAAAGGACAGCGCTCTGGAAAGACGTTTTCAACCCATCCTGGTGGATGAGCCGTCCGTTAAAGAAACAATAGAAATACTAGAGGGCATAAAAGGGTATTATGAAAAGCATCATATTGTCATTTACCCTGAAACCATTTTAAAACAGGCGGCCATACTTTCTGAAAGATATATAAACGACCGTTTCCTTCCCGACAAGTCCATAGATGTGATCGATGAAGCGGGAGCGATGGTCAATCTCGGAAATGAAATACTTGTCACGCTTCAGCTGTTCCGGAACGAACTTGAAAAAGTGAGGGAGGAAAAGGAAACGGCTATCAATGAAGATTCAATCGACGAGTATAAAAAAGCCGCAGACTTGAAAGTCAGGGAATGCAAGCTTGTCGATGAAATAACCGAGTGTGAAAAACTGGCGGCTCCCGTCGAAGTCACATTTGAAGACATTGCAAACGTGATTGAAAACTGGACAAAAATACCTGTTCAGAGGATAACGGAGATTGAAGCGGAAAAACTCTTGAACCTGGAAGAAAGGTTGTCAAAAAGAATTATTTCACAAAAAGAGGCAATTAAAGCCGTTTCAAAAGCCATAAGACGCAACAGGTCGGGCATCAGACCTAGAAGAAGACCGTCATCCTTCATATTCGTAGGCCCCACCGGTGTGGGTAAAACAGAACTCGTGAAGGCTCTTGCAATAGAACTGTTCGAGTCTGAGGAAGCGCTTATCAGATTGGATATGAGCGAATATATGGAAAGGCACACGGTAGCAAAGCTCATCGGGTCGCCCCCTGGATACATAGGATATGACGAAGGCGGCCAGTTGACCGAAAAAGTCAGAAGGAAACCCTACAGTGTCATTTTGTTCGATGAAATAGAAAAAGCCCATGCCGATGTATTCAACATGCTGCTGCAGATTCTCGAAGACGGAAGATTGACAGACAGCCAGGGGAGGGTTGTGAATTTTGAAAACACAATTATCATAATGACCTCCAATTCCGGAACCTCGTTCAAAGGCAATTCATTCGGCTTCGGAGAGGACGATTATGACAGGGCCGAGGAAAGAGTAAGGCAGTCACTCAAGGAAAGCTTCAGACCCGAATTTCTTAACCGATTGGATGAAACGGTGGTGTTTTCCAAGCTGACAAGAAAAGACCTGACTGAAATAATACATCTCATGATTGATCAGTTTGTTTCTGAAATCACAGAAAAGGAGATAAAACTGGAGGTTTCCGATGAAGCGGTCCGTTGGATCATGGAATCGGAGTACGATGAGAAGTTCGGCGCAAGACCCCTAAGAAGAGCCGTTCAAAGACATGTAGAGGACGTGCTGTCTGAAAAATACATAAGGAACGAACTTAAAGACGGCGATAAAGTGAAAATACAATTGAAAGACGATAGACTTGAATACATAATCAACTGAATTTCGTATTACGGAATATGGGGAAACGGGCGGGAGCCCGTTTCTTTTTAACTTGCAAAAAATACCAACGGTACTTATATGTTTAGAAATTGTTTATCGGGAAAATTTTTAATAAATGTGATATAATAAACAAGCTGATTAAGTAAATCTTATTCATTTTGATTTTAGTTTGAACGGCGCAAAGCTGTTGTTTTGAGAATTTTTAATTCACAATATTTTGTTTATGCGCAATTAATCAATAATATAAAAAGGGGAGGTTGTTATAGTGGGAAACAACATTATGAAACTCGGGAAAGAATTTGAAGAAAACAGATTCTCATACCTGAAGGAAAGCATATCGGATTACAGTGAAATAAAAGACAATATCAAAACCGGTATAGAGGACATTGATAGGATTTCCGCACAAAAAGCCAGGATAATGGAGTATCTCGGCGCAACGGACGAAGAGTGGGACGATTATAAATGGCAGCTTGCAAACAGGTTCACGGATGCAAAAAGCATAGGGGATATCCTGGATCTTGATGAAAAAGAGATTCAAAAAATCAGCGATGTTGGGAAAAAATACAGATATGCCGTTTCCCCGTATTATCTGTCACTCATAAACCCCGACAATGAAATGTGCCCCATAAAGAGACAATCCATTCCGTCATCCAGCGAGTTGATCGACAAGGGTGAATTGGACCCCATGGATGAAGAAGGCTGGTCTCCCGTCGAACTGATAACGAGGAGATACCCGGACAGGCTTATAATCAAAGTGACCAATATTTGCGGCATGTACTGCAGATTCTGCCAGAGAAGACGCATGATCGGCGAAAGGGACACCCACGAACCATGGTCGAAAATACAAAAAGCTGTGGACTATGTAAAAAACAACAGGGAAATCCGCGATGTGCTGATCACCGGCGGGGACGCCTTCATGCTCAGCGATTCCACTATAGAAAGGCTGTTGAAGGCGTTAAGGGCGATAAAGCATGTTGAAATAATCCGCTTCGGCTCCAGGACCCCTGTGACCCTGCCTCAAAGAATCACAGACAACCTAGTGGGCATATTGAAAAAATATCATCCCGTATTTGTAAACACACATTTCAACAGCCAGAGGGAGATTACCCCCGAGTCCAAAGCGGCATGTGGGAAACTTGCAGACGCAGGCATCCCCCTGGGCAACCAGATGGTGCTTTTAAAAGGTGTCAACAACAATAAATATATTGTTAGGAAGCTGAACCAGTCACTTTTGCAAATGCGCGTGAAACCCTATTACATATTCCATCCCAAGACAGTCAAAGGGACTTCACACTTCTGGGTAAGATTTGAAACGGGAATGGAAATCATGGAATCCCTAAGGGGAAGAACCTCGGGACTTGCCATACCTACATACATAGTAAACGGCTCAAAAGGGCTGGGTAAAACCCCCATATTGCCGAATTACCTATTGTATATAGGCAGCAAGGAGGCGACTTTTAGAAATTGGGACGGCAGGATCTTTAAAATCGAAAACAACTGATTCAGGCTTATAAACCGCTTACCGGGGAAAGGATACGCAAAAATCGGATCCTTCCCCCGGTTCGCTTGCAACAGAGACGCTTCCGTCATATAGCAATGCGATGTGTTTTACAATTGAAAGACCTAATCCGGTGCCGCCCATTTCACGTGAACGACCCTTGTCGACCCTGTAAAACCTTTCAAATAAGCGTTCCTTGTGTTTTTCGTCTATGCCGATGCCCGTATCACGGACATGAATTTCCAAAACTCCCGGTTTTTTCACTGTATATAAATGAATTTCACCTGAGACGACATTGTATTTGACCGCATTGTCAATCAAATTGATAAAAAGCTGCTTTAACCTGTCCCCGTTGGAGTCGATGTCGACAAGGGGATCGATTTCATTGATTACCCGTATTTGTTTTTCGGCAATATTGTTTTCCAGCAATATAAGGGCTTCTTCGGATATTTCCCGTATATTGACCGTCTCTTTTGCAGCTTCGGCGGTTTCGTTTTCTATGCTGGACAATGTCAGGATGTCGTTTATCAGGTTGCCGAGGCGTTCGGATTCGATTTCAATTATATTTAGAAATTTCATAGCGGTTTCGGGATCATTGACCGCGCCGTCTCTCAGTGTCTCGATAAAACCCTGAATCGATGTGAGGGGGGTGTTAAGTTCGTGGGTGACATTTGAAACGAAATCATAACGGATGTTTTCAAGGCGTTTCATTTTTGTAATATCCTGGAGGGTGACCACGGCGCAGGGACCGCTGTGAAGCTCGAAATACGAAGAGAAACAAAAAATTATGGCACCGTGCCTGTTTATTTCAGTTTCCATGGACGAAGCGGTCTTAATGGTTTGCCCTATTATTTTTAGAACATCGGAATTCTTCACGAGGCTCAAATCACAGCCGTTTTCTACCATTTCGAAACCCGGAAGCTTCTTTAACCTGTCATTGGCAAACAGGATCTTCTCATTTGAGTCAACGGCGATGATGCCGTCGTTCATAGCATTTATCAATGTGTTGAGTTCGTGATTCCTGTCTGAAAGGCGAATGAATGATTTTTCCAGGTCATCGGTCATTTTATTAAAGGAATCGATTAACAATGACAGTTCATCCCGTCGGGGTCCGTAGGGAATCCTATGGGATAAGTTCCCTTTTGATATTTCATCGGCGTGGATTGAAAGGAGCTCGACGGGTTCCGTGAAATGCTTTGAAAGCTTATAGCCCAGCAAAACCGCAAAAAGAAGAGCCGCAAAAATCCCTATGAGTGTGTAAATATAAATTGTTCCGGTCAACGACCTTATGTGCGACAGGGGAAGGGACAACCTCAAAAAATCACCCGACGGTATTTTTGTGGCGAAATACATGTATTCCACGGAAGTCGTGTCGCTTTTCCTGGTGGACACGCCGCTTCCGTTGCGGGATGCCTCAACAATTTCAGGGCGGTCAAGATGATTATCCATCTGGTCGATTTCGGCATCGGAATCACCCAGGACAAAACCGTTTTCAGAGATTACGGTTATCCGTACACCGTGCCCTTCACTTAGGTACGAATCCATGCTTTGACTGAGGGATGTCGCAAACTCGTCAAAATCGGTTGTTTCGTATTGCTCAAGAAAGAATGCAGCCATGGCGGCATTGGACCTAAGCTCCTCCTCGGCTTGATT
>CAZWVS010000028.1:0-16008 GCA_964636935.1 uncultured Clostridiaceae bacterium | reverse complement strand
TAAGTGCTATAATGGAGGAAAAATGAAACTTACAACATTCGATGAAAAAGGCAACTTCTATAAAGGGAATATCCACACCCACACGTCGATATCCGACGGCAAAAGGGATTCGCGGGAAGTGGCGCGGATCTACAGGGACATGGGTTATGACTTCATAGCCGTCACGGACCACAACACGGTTTTCAAATCGGACATGCTTGACGACATTATTTATGTGGTGCCCGGTTTGGAAATACAAAGCAGCAAACCGGAAGGATTCAGGACGCATCACATGGTGGGGCTTACCACGTACGACAATGAAAATGTCGAACACGGGGAGCGGTTGGAGGATGTGAAGTGGACCGAATCCCCCGAATCGGCCGACAGTCTGGCCGACATGATGCATAAAAAAGGTTTTTTCACCATCTACTGCCATGCGCTTTGGTCGAGGACAGAACCGGATGAATACTCAAATGCGGGGAATATGGCCATGGAGGTGTACAACGGCGTGTGCGAATATTCAAGGGGGCAGGGATGCCAGGAAACCCATTGGGACAGCCTCTTGAGAAGGGGAGTCAGGTTGTGGGGTGTTGCGGCGGACGACTGCCATGGCAGGGACGAGCATTACGGAAGGGCTTTCATAGTTGCAAAGGCAAAGTCGCTTTGCGACCGCGACCTGCTCGACGCATTGGAAAAAGGGAGCTTCTATGCAAGCGGAGGCCCGATGATCCATGACTTTTATGTGGAAGACGGCGTCGCGCACATCGAATGCGATCCGGCTCCGGTTGTCACTTTCATATCCTACGAATACCTGGGAAGATGCTTCAGGGACGAAGGTCCGATAACGTCGAAAAGCCTGGAGCTTCACCCCGATTGCGACTATGTGAGGGCCGAGGTGACGGATGAAAACGGAAATAAAGCGTGGACGAATCCGATTTTTTTAAAGTAGGGGCTTGTTTCAATGGAAATCGCCATGACTTTTGTATAGAATATGTATGACCGGGAAGGGCCCGGTATTTATTACATCGGAAGGGAAAACTTATGAGAAAAAGCAAAGTGTTGGAAAAACTTAGGGCGGGACAGGTAGCCACCTGTTTCAAGACAAATTTTTCAGAGGCCCGGGTTGTCGAAATGATAGGTCTGGCGGGGTTTGACTGCGTCTGGACATGTTATGAACATGTGGGGAACGACCTGGCTGCGGTCGAAAGGCAGATTTACGCCGCAAAAGCCACGGATACGGATATAGTGGTGAGGGTTTCAAAGGGCAGTTACAGTGATTTCATACGTCCTTTCGAGCTGGACGCGACGGGCATCATGGTCCCGCATGTGATGTCGGCCGAAGAGGCCCGGGATGTGGCGTGGAAAACAAAATTCCATCCCGTGGGGAGGCGGCCGGCCGACGGCGGAAACGCGGACGGTGGTTTTCTTTTTTATCCCCAGGCGAAATACATGGAGGATTCCAACAGGGAAAAATTCGTCATCTGCCAGATAGAAGACCCGGAGGCGATGGAGGAACTGGATGAAATAGCTTCGGTTGAAGGTATTGACATGTTGTTCTTCGGCCCCGGCGATTATTCGCACGCACTTGGAATACCGGGACAATTTTCCGATGAAAGGGTCCGGTCCGCATGGAAGAAGGTGGCCGACAAATGCAGGGAACACAATAAATTTGCCGGCACTGTTGCAAGCCCGGGAAATATCGAGGAGCTACATGACTGGGGATACAGGTTTTTAAACATGTCGAGCGATGTGGGTATACTGCACACACACATACCTAAAATGCTTGAGGTTTTTGACAAGATAAAATAAGGGTGTGCAGCACAGTGGAAAGTTTTACGTGAGGCGGCCTTCGAACATGCGGGAAAATAGCGGGAAGCTGTAAAGGAGTGTGGGGGAATGGGTAAAAAGATGACCGCGCTCCTGCTGTCGCTGGCAAGCGGAGGGGTTCTTGTGGCGGCGGGGGAACTGTCGAATCTGATATCGGGCAAGATGGACATCTATCTTCTGGTTTTCTGGATCTTGCTTTTCATTGCCATACCCCTAAACTTCTTTGTCTTTTTCAAAAGGGTGAAAAGCGGGGTCAGGAAAGGAACCGGCTATCTCCCCGTATCCATACTGGCTTCGGTTTTTTTGCTTGGAGGGGCTTATATGTATCTGGAAGCCGTCGTGCAGGCCGGCCGCCTGTATGGAAAACTGCTGCTGTTCGCGTTGCCCTTGTTTTCAACACTGTTGGTGCTTCTGACAAGAAAAGAAAAAACGACGGCGGCAAAAATCGCAGCATCGATAATCGCAGCGACCGGCGCCGCCCTTTTGATATTTTCCAAAATTGCCCCGCCGGGCGATTTTTCAACCGCCGGATTTCTGTTTGCCGTAGGAGGCTCTGCAGCTTTTGCAATATTCATCCTCCTGTCAACAGGCACCAGGGCGGGGGCCCCCGTCAAGTCATATGTCTACGTAAATGCAGGGACATTGTTCGCCCTTTTCATGGTTCTGGTAAAAAGCCGTTTTTCCTTCCCCGCCCCCGAACTGATAATCCACCTGTTGATATGGTCGGCGATAACGGTATTGCTCATCTACCTTCCCGTAGCTGCGTCATACGCGGCGGGGGCTTCCTACTGGGGTGTGGCTGCCTACACGGTGTCTGTCGTGGTGTTTTTGTACGGCATTTTGTTCAAATCGGCGTCCTCGAGCGTTTTCGAGCTGATCGGACTGGGCATTGTGACATTTGCGGTCATGTATAGGGGCGCGCTAAAATCATAGTGTCCGCCAAACGCCACTTGCCGCTTATTTATGCAATAAGCTAAAAATATTTTGTTATCCGTTAAGACAATAATCAAAAGTGTTATATAATTGGTGTATAATCGAAAAAGGAGATGTTTCTATGTCAAAACTTGCCATATTCGGCGGCCCCAGGGCCGTCACAAAGGATCCGGGGGATTTATTCACCTGGCCCATCATAACAAAGGAAGATGAAAATGCGGTGCTCGATGTGCTTAAGAGAGGCGCCATGTCCGGCATGGATGTCACAAAGGAGTTCGAAAAGGAATTCGCAAAGTGGCAGGGGCTTGAATACGCCCTCGGATATTCAACGGGCACAGCTGCAATACAAAGCGCCATGTACGGATGCAAGGTGGGCGTGGGGGATGAGATAATATGTCCGACGGTCACTTACTGGGCTTCAGGCCTCCAGGCCTATACTCTGGGGGCGACGGTGGTGTTCGCAAATATCGATAAAGACACCCTTTGCATCGACCCGGAGGACATCGAGGCCAAAATCGGACCACGCACAAAAGCGATAGTGGTGGTTCATTACACAGGCCATCCCGCCGACATGGACCGGATTATGGCCATAGCCAAAAAACACAATATAAAAGTCATTGAAGACGTGTCGCATGCCCAAGGGGGCATGTACAAGCGACAAAAGCTGGGAACCTTCGGAGATGTGGCGGCAATGAGCCTCATGAGCGGTAAATCACTTGCGGTGGGTGAAGCCGGAATACTTGCCACCAACGACAGGGAGATATATGAAAGGGCGGTTGCTTTCGGCCATTACAGCAGATACAACGAAGAAAACACGCAGACCGAATATTTGAAACCTCATGCGGGGCTTCCCATGGGGGGATATAAATACAGGATGCATCAGATGTCTTCGGCGGTGGGACGCGTCCAGTTGAAATATTATGATGACAGAATTGTAGAAATAAGGAAAGGCATGAACCATTTCTGGGATCTGCTCGAAGGCGTCCCCGGAATAAAATCCCACAGGGTCGACGAAAGCACCGGAAGCACCATGGGCGGCTGGTATGCGCCGAAGGGGCTTTACAGGCCGGATGAACTGGAAGGTCTTTCAGTGACGAGATTCTGCGAAGCTGTTAGGGCGGAAGGTTTTGAAGGCTGCTCACCCGGATGCAACCTTGCGCTTCACACCCACTCGCTTTTCCAGACCCTTGATGTATACGGGCACGGCAAACCGACCAGGATAGCAAACAACGACAGGGATGTAAGGGAGCTTGACGGCAATCTGGAACCCAGTGAGAAAATAGGTGAGCTCACATATAAAATCCCCTGGTTCAAGCATTTCAGACCCGAGTACATTGAAGAGTATGCCAATGCATTCAAAAAAGCGGCGCTCGGCTATAAAGAGCTTCTAAAGGACGATCCGGGAAATCCGGACACTATCGGAGGCTGGCATTTCTTCCAGCACACGGCAAAGAAATAGCAGTGACAATTGCCGGGGGGAGCGAAAAGGCTTCCCCCTTTTTTTAGTTAAACACGTGAGAACATGAAAGGGAATATATAGAAATCGTTTTCAGGTTATTCGGCGGGTCTCACATATCACGACCGGTTGATGAAGCGGGGGCAAAATGTTAATATAGGGACTGCCGAATAACACGGGATTTTAGATATTTTACATCGGTTGTAGCCGTAAAGACTAAAAGAATATCATATTGCAAAGGTTTTAGTGCAAGTCCCGGATTATATGCATACGGAATAATGCGAAGCGGGTTTTAGCGACTTTAAGAGTTCAAGATTCGGTAAGCCCCGATAAAACCTATTATGTTACAGGAGACATTATGAAAAGAACGACAGTTGGGATTCCCATGGGGGATCCGGCGGGAATAGGTCCGGAGATAGTGTTAAAAGCACTCAATGAAAAGTCGATTTATGAATTTTGCACGCCGGTGGTGATCGGCGATGTGTCGGTTTTGAAAAAAATCGGGGAAGTCATATCAAGCGGACTTGAATTCAATCCTATAAATGACCCGGCTGAAGCGGTTTCAAAACACGGCGCGGTGGATATCATCGACATGAAAAACATGGATGCGGAAAAACTCGAATGGGGGTGTGTCGACGCAGCTGCGGGAGAAGCCGCATACCGGTATATAGAAAAAGCGGCGCTGATGGGAATGGAAGGGAAGCTCGATTCCATGGCAACGGCGCCGATAAATAAAAAATCCATAAAAGCTGCAGGGATAGATTTCATAGGCCATACGGAAATGCTTGCCCACCTGACCGGAACGGCTGATCCGCTGACCATGTTCCAGGTGCGCGACATGAGGGTGTTCTTCCTGTCCAGGCATGTGTCCCTTAGGGAGGCCTGCGACCTGGTGAAAAAAGACAAGCTGGTTTCCTACATAAAAAGAAGCATAGATTCCCTGAAAAGGCTTGGAATAAAAGACCCCCTGCTCGCCGTTGCGGGACTAAACCCACACAACGGGGAGAACGGTCTGTTCGGAGACGAAGAGGGGCGGGAAATCGAACCGGCGGTCGAGGCCTGCCGGAAAGAGGGTGTCAATGTGACGGGACCCGTCCCCGCGGATTCGGTATTCGCAATGGCTTTGAAGGGAAGGTATGACGGAGTGTTGTCCCTCTATCACGACCAGGGGCACATAGCCACCAAGACGGTGGATTTTGAAAGGACCATATCCCTCACGATAGGGATGTCCTTTTTAAGAACCTCCGTCGATCACGGGACGGCCTTCGACATTGCGGGAAAAGGCATTGCAGGCGAGATCAGCATGATAGAGGCCATAAGGCTTGCCGCCCGGTATGCACCGGTTTACGGAAAGGATGATAAATGATTGTAGATATAAGGGATGAAATACTTCTTGGCGTTGAAAAACCCGCCAGGTATACGGGCGGGGAAGTCAACAGCGTGAAAAAACAACATGGTCCGGACATGGTGGAATTCGCTTTCTGCTTCCCGGATGTATATGAAGTGGGCATGTCGCATCTGGGCGGTCAGATACTGTACGAGATAATCAACAACAGGGAAGACGCCCTTTGCGAAAGGATATATGCGCCATGGGTGGACATGGAGGAAAAGATGAGGGAAAACGGCCTTCCCCTGTTTTCCCTTGAAACAAAGACCGCGGCCTCGGATTTCGATGTGCTGGGGTTCACCCTGCAATACGAGATGAGCTATACGAATATTTTGAACATGCTCGACCTTTCCGGCATTCCCGTGGACAGGATGGACAGGGATAATGAGGGTCCGCTTGTTTGCGCCGGAGGCCCCTGTGTCTTCAATCCGGAACCTCTTGCGCGTTTCATCGATTTCTTTTTGATAGGCGAGGGGGAGGAGAAGATAAACACCATCCTTGACATGGTTAAAAAGAAAAAAACTGAAGGATTGACAAAGCGGCGGACTCTCGAGCTGCTTTCAAAAACCGAAGGCATCTATGTTCCTTCTGTCCATGACGATTATTTCAATCAAGCAGGTGAAAGGACCAAGGATTTCACATCGAAGATTAAAAAAGTCCTCATAACGGACATGGACGACGCGCCTTATCCGGAAAAACCCGTTGTCCCGTTCATAAACATAGTCCACGACAGGGCCATGATGGAGATTTTCAGGGGATGCATACGGGGGTGCAGGTTCTGTCAGGCCGGATTCATATACCGGCCGGTGAGGGAGAAATCGGAAAAAAGGCTTCTGGAAGAGGCGAAAAAGAAAATCGGCAGCACGGGATATGACGAAATAAGCCTTTCCTCGTTGAGCACAAGCGACTACAGCGGACTGGGCAGATTGACGGAGGATCTGATAGGCATGACGGAACCCGTCAATGTAAGCTTGTCGCTGCCTTCGTTGAGAGTGGATAATTTTTCAATGGACCTTATGAAGAAGGTCCAGAAAGTCAGGAAATCCGGTTTGACCTTCGCCCCCGAAGCGGGGACGCAAAGGCTGCGCGACGTCATTAACAAGAACGTCACGGAAGAGGAAGTCATGAATGCGGCGAAACTGGCTTTCGAAGGCGGATGGACAACCCTGAAGCTATACTTCATGCTGGGCCTCCCCACGGAGACCATGGAGGATATCGAGGGGATAGCCGATCTTGCGGGAAAACTGAAAAGAGCATACAGGGAATATGCCGCAAACAGTAAAAAGCCTCTGAATCTGACTGTCAGCACGGCGATTTTCGTACCGAAACCCTTCACGCCTTTCCAGTGGGAGAGACAGATCACAATTGAGGAGATGAAAGAAAGGCAGACATACCTTTACGAGCTGTTGAAAAGGGAAAGGGTGAGATATAATTGGCATGATTTCAGGCTTTCGCGGCTTGAGGGCATAATCGCCCGGGGGGACGGGAGAACCGGCGAGGTCATAAAAAAAGCGTGGATAAAGGGAAGCAGGTTCGACGGTTGGTCCGATAGATTCAATTACGAAAACTGGCGGGAGGCCATTGCCGAAGTCTACGGGGATTCCGACACGGACCTGAACGGGGAAAGAAACGAAGATGAAATTTTCCCATGGGATTTCATCGACATAGGTGTGAACAAGTCCTTCCTTCTAAAGGAAAGACACAGGGCTTACAAAGGTGAGACAACGCCCAACTGCAGGGAAGAGTGCATGGCTTGCGGCGCGGCCGTATTCGGAGGAGGGGTTTGTTTTGAGCATAATAAGGATCAGGTTTGAGAAAAAGGACGACATCAAATTCATCTCCCATCTGGATATGATGAATTCTTTTCAAAGGGCTGTCAGAAGGGCAGGCCTTGAAGCCGAGTATTCCCATGGATTCAACCCGCAGATGCACATGGTGTTCGGCGCGCCGCTTTCGCTAGGTTTTTCAAGCGAGGCTGAATACGCGGATCTGTTTTTCACCCGTGATTACGAGGCGGGCCATGTCATGCAAAAACTAAATGAAACCATGCCGGAAGGGCTGCCCGTAAGAGGGGCCGGCATATATACCGGTAAGATAAACATCATGGCCGATATAAGTTTTGCCGAATATTCTTTCAGATACAATGGGACACTGCCGGCGGACAAGGTTGCCGAACTGGTTTCCGAAGAAAATTTCCTTATGGTTGAAAAAGTCAGAAAAGGCAGATCGAAAACCGTGGACATCCGTCCCCTGATATTGAAAATATCGGCGGAGGGTGACCGTGTCGGAATACTGGTTAAGGCGGGAAACAATCAAAACCTCAACCCGATGCTTTTGGTGGAGGCCGTTAAAAAGAACATGGATCTTGAGGCCGGAGGGGATTTATACAAAAGAACCGCACAGTATGTGCAAAGGAACGGTGAAATGTACAACCCCCTTGATGAAATGATACTTTCGGAAGGGGAAGGCGATTCAATATAAAGGCGGGGGAACCCTTAATATGGAAAAGACGATATTGATTAAAAAGGAAAATGACGATATCAGCGCCGTTGTAATGGAAAACGACAGGGCGGTGGAATATCATAAGAAAAATCACAACGTGCTCCCGCGCGGAACCGTTGTTACCGGACTTGTAAAAAATTACGCCCCCCATCTCGATGCCTATTTTGTAGATATCGGTGAAGAGAAGAACGGATATCTGCCCGTAAAGCTTACTGATGGAAAAACAACCACCGGAATGATTCTGCCCCTTCAGGTCACACGGGAGGAAAGCGGCTCAAAAGGCGCAGGCCTTAGTGCGCGGATTTACGTGACCGGACGGTTTGTCGTGGCGGGAAACGGAATGGAGGAAGTAAGGGTTTCAAAAAAGATTGAAGACGCCGGTGAAAGGGAAAGACTGAAAACCGCGATAGAAGGTTTGGCGTATGATAGGGAAATCGTCATGCGCACAAATTCAAAGGGGGTTCCCGCCGATGTCCTTAAAGAGGATTTGAAACAGTCCCTTGAAGTCCTTACATCTATTGAGAAGACATCTTCAAAACCCGGCAGCGTGCTGCTAAAATCCGATGGAATCGCTTCAAAGGTCATGCACCGATTCAAACCGGGATGCGACAGGGTGTATTTCAACGATATCGGAATGTATGAAAAATATAAAAACATGTATAGGCAAATCAACATGGACGCCGATATCAGAATGTATTCACACGAATACGACATGTATGATTTTTTCAATGTGTCCGGCCAGTTGAAAAGGGCGATGCAAAAAAGGGTTCGGTTGAAATCCGGCGGCGGTTTGGTTTTCGACTATACGGAAGCCATGTGCGTCATAGATGTAAACAGCGCTTCCGGTGACAGCGCCCCGGATGCGGCTTCGACAGCCAGGGTGACAAACCTTGAGGCGGCCGGGGAAATTGCAATTCAATTGAGGCTTAGGAACATAGGCGGAATAGTGGTTATAGATTTCATACAGATGGATAAACCGGAAATGGAAAAGTTGGACCTGCAATTCAAGGAATATCTGAAAAGCGATAAAGGCAGGATTCAAATAGGCGGTTTCACCGCACTGGGGAACTACGAATTGATACGAAAAAGAAGGGGGCCGGCGATACATGAACATCAGCGGCAGGGATAGGAAGGTCTTAAGGGAACTGGCAAAAAAGACGGCATTGATTTCATCCATGGACATAATGGACGAGAGAAGGCGGCTGTGGGCGGCCCACAACTCATTTGAAAAGGTCCGCACCCCTATATACATAAGGGACGGATGGTGGAGCCGGGAAGTCATAGAGCCGCTGCTTGAATGTGAAAACGAATTCCTGAGACAGGTGGAGCTTTACCTTAGGAAAATGATTTTTCAATATGAGATAGGCGACGATTTCGTAATAGAGAAATATATAAAGATTCCGGCTGCACACATACTCCCGGGTTACGGCCCGTGGGGTGTGGAGCCCAAAATGGATCTGACCGACAAGGAAGGGGGAAGCAACCGGATACTTGCCGCTTTGGAGGACATATCCGACCTGTCGCCTTTGAAAACGCCTGTTCATGAAATAGACGAAGATAAGACAATGCACATGAGGGACACTTTGGAAGAACTGGTCGGGGACATAATGCCTGTTGTGGTTGAAAGAAGCCCTTACTGGAACAGATGGTACGGGGACATATCCACACATCTGGGATATCTTCTGGGCACGGAGGGGCTCATGTGGGCGATCTATGACAATCCGGAGGAATTGAAACAACTGGTGGGTTTCATGAGCAGGGGAATCCTAAAGGCTCATGACGAAGCGGAGGCGGCGGGTGATTTTTCCTATTTGAGCCATGAAAACCAATCAATACCCTACATAAAGGGTTTAAAAGGCCCCGACGGGGGGGAAGAACGGACGGGAAGGGACCGGCTTTGGTATTTTTGCGCAGCCCAGGAGTTTTCGCTCATATCGCCGGAACACCACGAAGAGTTCCTGCTGGAATATCAAAAACCCATCATTGAAAAATATGCGTATTCCTCCTACGGCTGCTGCGAAGACCTGACTAAAAAGATCGATATGCTAAGAAGCATTAAAAACCTCAGAAGAATCGCGGTAAGCCCCTTTGCCGATGCACAAAAGTGCGCCGAACAGATCGGCCGCGGCTACATTGCCTCATGGCGTCCGGATCCCGCCTCGACCGTGTGCCTGGGATTCGACGATGAATACATAAAACGATATTTAAAAAATGCCAAGAGGGCCTTCGAGGACAATGACTGCAGATATGACATCTGCCTAAAGGATGTCCATACAATAGAAGGGGATGGGAAAAGACTGATTGAGTTTACCAAAATAGCGCGGCACATAGCCGAAAGCTGAAAATGAAAGGGGAGTTGAAACATGTTGTGGGATCTTTCAAAAATGTACGGGTCATTTGATGACCCGAAATTAGTAGGGGACATCGATAAAACTGTCGGGATGATCGACGGGCTTTTGAAGATGCTTGAAAAAGATGCCGGAGACGGGGATTCCGGTGCGAAACTGTCACTTTATCTGGACAGGATGAATGAACTGGGTGAATTGTTCGGTAAAGTCTATGCGTTTTCACAGCTTTCATATCTTGTCGACACAAGCAACAATGAGGCGCTTGAAATAATTGAAAAGATGGAGGCCATGTTTCCGTCCCTCACGGTTATTGAAACCCGTTTCGCCAAATGGGCGGCATCCCTGGAAGAACCCGTTCCGGAAGACATGGCGAAAGAGTACGGATTTTACATCAAGCGGATGGTGGACAAGACCGGATATATGCTAAGCGACGAAATGGAAGAGCTCATAGCGCTGATGAAAAACACGGGTTCGGGTGCATGGTCCAGGCTGCAGGAAGTCATCACGTCTTCCCTCACCGTCGAATATGACGGGGAGCGGCTACCTCTGCCCCAGGTGAGAAATCTTGCATACGATGCCGATGCCAAGGTGCGCAAGCTTGCCTATGAAGCCGAATTGGCAGCTTATCCGGCTATAGAGAAAAGTTCCGCCGCGAGCCTTAATGCGATAAAGGGCGAGGTGATATCACTTAGTAAGCTCAGGGGTTATGAATCCCCTTTGCATATGACTCTGCTGGAATCCAGGATGGACAGGGATTCCCTGGAAGCGATGATGGAAGCCATCCATGAATATCTGCCCGTGTTCAGAAAATATCTTTTGAAAAAGGCGGATAAACTGGGGCATAAGTCCGGACTTCCCTTTTATGACCTGTTCGCTCCGTTGAACAGTGTGGACAAGCAATATTCTTTTGAAGACGCTAAAAATTTCATAACCGGCGCTTTCTCCACCTTCAGCGGAGAGCTGGCAGAATTCGCAGCGGGGGCCTTCGAAAATAAATGGATCGACGCCAAAATCCGTGAAGGGAAGGTGGGAGGCGCTTTTTGTTATAACATCCACGGGATAGGGGAAAGCAGGATAATGAGCAACTTTTCCGGTTCATTTTCGGATGTCACCACCCTTGCCCACGAACTTGGACACGGATATCACGGGGAGTGTCTGAAAAACGCAGCGAATATAAACAGCGATTATCCCATGCCGCTGGCGGAGACGGCGTCCATCTTTTGTGAAAGCATAGCCATGGACCATGCCCTGGAGGCGGCCGATAAAAGTGAAAGAGCCGCAATAATCGAGCACGGCCTTATGGAGGCGACCCAGGTCGTGGTCGACATATTGAGCCGGTATGTTTTTGAAACGGAGCTTTTTAATAAAAGAGAAAACTCCTCGCTGTCAGTGGAAGACTTAAAGCAGATTATGTTAAGCGCTCAAAAACAGGCTTACGGTGACGGTTTGGATCCCGATTTCCTGCATCCGTACATGTGGGCGTGCAAACCCCATTATTACAATGCCGGGAGCAACTTCTACAACTTCCCCTATGCATTCGGACTTCTGTTTGCAAAGGGGCTTTACGCAATGTACCTGGAAGAGGGTGAAACATTCGTGCCAAAATATAAGGATCTTCTTTACGAGACGGGCAGGAACGACATAAGGGGGGTATTGACCATGGCCGGGGCGGATTCGTCAGACAGGGACTTTTGGAGAAAGTCGCTGGAAATGATAAAAAGGGATGTGGATGAGTTTGTGAAATTGTAGATTGAGGCAATGCTGATTTGGTCTTTTTCACTTAAGAAAACGGCGGGTATGACCCCGCCGTTTTTGTATGTCCCGTTCAGGTCGGGACCACCTCTAATATTTTATTTGCCACTGAACCACCCCTTTCATGAAAGATTTGTGTCCGACACAACTACATTATACACCTTTAAACACCGTATGGATGATAAAAATCACATATAACCGTTGTTTGCCAAAAAGGTGATATCACAGGGTTCTGCGTATTTTTTTAATCTCCTCCGAATACTGCGGAAGCCATTTTCCCTGGGCGACCAGCATTTCATCGGTCATTTTCCATATTTCAGGAGGGTTGAGCACCGCGCCGGTCAACGGATCGAGAAGCATGGCCTGTTTCAAAAGGGACACATCGCCTGTAACGGCTGCCTCGACCGCAAGTCTTTGCACGCTTATGCTTTGGCTGCATACGGCGGCGCATCCCATGGGCAGGTCCCCCACAATGGGAATATTGACGCCGTTGGCGTCCACATAGCCGGGCACCTCCACAATCGCATCGGGAGGCAGGTTGGTTATGCATCCGTTGTTGACCACGTTGAAATGCCCCCTGTATATCCTGCCCGTTTCCAAACCCTCGATTATATATGAACCGTGTTCCTGGCTTCTGTCCTCTTTAAAGAAACGTCTGGGTTCCTCCTCCATCCATATGGGGAAATCCGTTTCAAAGGAATTTCTTTTTTCGCGGCATACCCTCAGGTAACCGCCGGGTTCGCCAAGGATCCATGTATCGTAGGCTATCCAGTCGTCTATTTCCTCCGGACGTTTTCTGTACCAAGCCACATATTCGCTCAGATGGCCGTTGGACTCGGTGCTGAAATACCCAAACCGTTCCATCATGTCTATCCTGACTTTTTCGGTTCTCGAGTATTCCGGATGGTTTTTAAGGGCGTCGAGCAGCAGGGGGTTCAAATCCCTGCCTTCATTTTTAACGCTTATGTACCAGGTCTGATGGTTTATGCCTGCGCATATTATGTCCACTTCGGATTTTTTGAGCCCCAGGGCGTCCGCAATCAGGGCATGCCCGCCCTGGACGCCGTGGCACAGCCCTATGGTTTTCACCCCGCCGTATTTATTTGCGGCCCAGGTCATCATGGCATTTGGATTCGCATAATTCAACATTATGGCATCCGGGGAGGAAACTTCCCTGATATCCCTGCAAAAGTCCAATATTGCGGCTATGCCCCTTTGTGCATACATTATCCCGCCTGCGCACAAAGTGTCGCCCACGCACTGGTTGACACCGTACTTCATCGGGATTTCGATATCCGTTTCAAAGGCTTCAATTCCCCCTATGCGGACCACGTTGAGTATGTAATCGGCGTCTTCGAGGGCTTTTCTCCTGTCCGTTGTCGATTCGATTTTAATATCCAGGCCGTTGGATATTATATCCCGCTGGCATAATTGCGAAACCATGTCGAGGTTGTCTTTATCTATGTCGGTGAAGCTTATTTTGATGTCCTTGAATTCGGGGACGGTCAATATGTCCGCAACGAGCTTGCGTGTGAACCCTATGCTCCCGGCTCCTATGAATGTCAGCTTTTTTGTCATTTTTCTACCTGCCTTTCAAAACCTGCTTAGTATATTGTAGGGCCGTGAAAGGAAAATTTCAACAGTTAAAACATATAAAAGTACAACCTTGTTTGTCCCGGTATGGGTTTTTTTGATATTATTGATGTGAAACGGAGGATAATCAAACCGATGAGGCTTCTTTTGGTGGAAGATGAAAAAATGCTGGCCGACGCCCTGGCTGAATTGCTAAAAAGGAACGGATACCATGCCGATGTCGCCTATGACGGAATAAAGGGCGCTTATGAGGCGCTTACGGGCATACACGATTTGATAATACTGGACAGGATGCTACCGGGGATGAACGGTATTGAAATAATAAAAAAAATCAGGGCGGCCGGACTGGCGACGCCGGTTATTTTCATGACGGCCCTCGGGGGTGTTTCGGACAGGGTGGAAGGCCTGGATGCGGGAGCGGACGATTATCTTGTAAAACCTTTTTCAATGCAGGAGTTGCTGGCCCGGATAAGAGCCATGCTGAGGAGAAAAGAATCGCAGCTGATACAGGCCGACAACCCTTTTGCGGGGGAGGTGCGGTATGATCCGGCTTCCCTCCTGGCATATGTGAAAGGGGATGAAACCAAGCTTACCCGCAAGGAGGGACAGCTTCTGGAACTTCTCCTGCTTAACAAGGGTAATGTGCTTTCACGCGAAAAGATATTTGACAAGGTCTGGGGCATGGAAGCGGACCGGGACGAGACGATAATGGAAATATATATACACAGGCTTAGAAAAAAAGTTGCCGTGGGAGGTTCGGGAATCAGCATAGATACGGTCAGGGGTGTGGGCTACAGGTTGTCAGTGGACGATTGACCGTTAACCGGGAAAAGACCGGTGATCCAATATAAAGAAGGGATTTGCTTCCGGCGATGTTTCCGGATGCCGATGATAGGTGAAAAGCTAATGGAAAATGAAAAAATCACAATGTTTCAGGCGGGGATGATCTTCTCTGTTTCAGTGACGCTGTTCGTTCTTTTTTCACTGTTCAACCCATTTGAAGATTTTTACTTGGCCGGTACCTTCGGGGAGATAATCCCGATACTGATTCCGGCGGTGGCCGGAGTATTGATTTTCGGCAAAAAGCTTAAGACAAGTTTGAGCCTGAACTTCCCGGGAATAGGGAATGTAATCCTTGCAATGGCAATCACGATTTTGATAATGCCGGTGAACATGCTTGTGAACGCCTTTAACATGTGGCTTGTCAAAATCATATTCGGACGGAACATCAGCGCGGGTGTTCCGGTGCCTGAAAACGGATTGGAACTATTGATGAGCCTTCTTGTAATAGGCCTGGTTGCCGCCGTATGCGAGGAAATACTTTTCAGGGGGGCCCTGCAGAGCGGGCTGGCGAAAATGGGCAAAGCCGGAATGTTCATCACCGTATCCGTGATATTCGCGGCGTTCCATTTCAACATAGAACAGTTTCTGGGCATATTCACCCTTTCTCTGTTCATAACTTATTTCGTCTACAGGACGAACTCGGTGTTTACCGGGATAGCGGCCCACTTCACAAACAACGCGACAGCGGTCCTGTTGTCGTATTATGCGTCGGGAATGGCTGAAATGGAAGCGTCGGCCGAAGCGGGGTTTGTGATGCCGTCGGGAGGGGAGATAACCGTCTTAATCGTTCTGGCTGCGCTTTTCATGGCGATTGCGGGCGCGCTCATATATGTGTTTCACCGCAGAACCATGCATATGCACACGACACCGGAGCATGGCGATGTTTTTCAGATAAAGACGGCGGATTTTGTTTCCTATCTTCCGGGGGCGATTGTGATGGGTGCCATGTTCCTTTTGACTATTGCGGCATACCTTTTCGTCCCGGCGGATATCTTCTAAAAGACTATATTTTCGATATGTACCATTTGCATGAAGCCACTTCGTACTTCATTTCATAAACTTTTTCAATATCGGCTATGAGGCTTTGAACCTTGTACACCAGCATGCGGTTTCCGGCTATGCGCTGCTCGCCCCGTTCCAGCACCGAATCGATTTTGACAACAACCGTGTCCCCCCTTTTATCGGTCATCCTGAACTTTATGGGCGAGAGAACACCGTCTTTGGTGCTGACGCATATCATATCCACATTTTTCATAATCAGCTTCATTTTATGGAATTCCTCCGGTAAAAACATTATACAGAACATATGTTCGGTTGTAAAGCGCGGTTTGAACGAAAACGCTTAAAAAGGGCGCGGCCTGAAAAAGCCTGCCGGAAAAGGGCGGGGT
>CAZWVS010000027.1:15310-16586 GCA_964636935.1 uncultured Clostridiaceae bacterium | reverse complement strand
TACTTCAAGTTAACCCTATGCATAAATTCGGAAATATCACCTCCGCAGGGGTCCACAAAAATATGTGCATGGGTATCCATAATACAATACGAGTATATTTTGAAAGAAAAGATTTTTTTGTATTTTTTCAATAACTCGAGATATGTATTTTTATCTTCATAATCCCTAAACAGAGGAATTTCTTCAAACCCTCTTACACGTATGTGGTATTTGTATTCAGGTGATTTGACCCTAGCCCTTCTCATCTTTCCTCCTTATTAACATATTTTACCATATTAAATCATTTATGTCAATTAATGTCATTCCCCATCCTTGATAAATTTGCTATAATGGGTACATGATTTGGAGGATTGCATATGAAAAATTACCAGCCTGATTACACCAATATCGTTAATGCCGCTAATAATTTGAGCCCAAAAAGAATTCCCATATATGAACATCAGATTGACAATTCTGTTATTTCATCGGTGATGAATAATGAGCTTTATGATATTGAAAGTTATCCGGATGATGATTTAGGTGAATATTTTAAAGTCTATAACGGTTTCTATAAAAGAATGGGATACGATACCGTTAGTTTTGAAAGAATCCTTTCTGGAGTCATGCCGGGAAATGGCGCCCTGTACAGTCACAAGGATGGTTGCATAAAAAATTATGATGACTATAAGAAATATCCGTGGGATGATTTAAAGAAGATTTATTTTAAGGAAAATGATGGATATTTCCAAGCTCTAAAGAGATTTATGCCGACGGGAATGAAAGCAATTGGCGGCGTTGGAAACGGTGTATTTGAATGTGTCCAGGATATAACCGGGTATATAAATTTATGCTATATAAAAACCGATGACCCCGATTTATATAAAGCACTGTTTCATAAAATGGGCGACGTTTTGCTTGACATATGGAGTGAATTTTTGCATAGGTATTCTGATTTTTATTGCGTAACCCGGATTGGAGACGATCTGGGGTTTAAAACCAACACCCTGCTGCCCTCAACAGATATTGTTGAAAATATCATCCCTTCATACAAACCTATAATAAATTTAGCCCATAAATATAAAAAGCCTTTTCTCTTGCACTCCTGTGGAAACATTTTCAACATAATGGATGAGCTCATTGAAGCCGGTATCGATGCCAAACACTCCAATGAAGATGAGATAGCACCTATGGGTACCTGGTATGAAAAGTACGGTTCGAAAATTGGGAATTTCGGTGGTATTGATTCCGGTATTCTTTGCAAAATGAACAAACAGGAAATCCGGGATTATGTCAAAGA
>CAZWVS010000027.1:9466-15300 GCA_964636935.1 uncultured Clostridiaceae bacterium | reverse complement strand
TTCAAAAGCAGTAAATTACAAAGGTGTTGCATTAGGCTCCGGCAACTCTATCCCCGACTATATACCTGTGGAAAATTATCTTTGCATGATTGAAGAGCTAAATGAACTTAGATGCTAGAAAAATCTTCGTTCTTGTATAAATCGACTATTTTCCCAATATCTATTCCATAAATAGTTGTAAAATCTTCTTTTGTTTTTTCGAGTATTTCGCTATTTGAATATAAAAATTTCTCAAAAGATCTATATAAATGTGAAATATGATATTCCCAGCCCTTTATCCTTTTATCCTCTTCAACTGAAAATTTCTTTCCAATATCCGTGTTCGGCCAAAGGAACTCACAAAAATAGCTGTTATCCGGTTTCACCGCCGTCACTTCAAGGGACAGGTATTCATTAAACCCCTTAACGAGGTTTACATCAATGTTGTCACAGTAATAAAACCCTTCTTTTTGCATGCCTAGTCTTTCCCATTCAGAAAACCAAGGGCATTTGTACACTCTTGTTACAGCGGGATTTTTTTCATTTATAATTTCATTTTCAATTTCATTTTCGTCTGCCTTCCACTCCCCATATGACATATACGTTTCAAAAGTCAAATCTTTTCCATCCTTTATTGCGCGCTCTGCCATCCTTTTGCCCCTTTGTTCGGCGTAATAAATGACACAGTTTCTAATTATTGTTTCCTTTTCCGGTGTGTCGCTGGACAATATGTTCCTTACCAACAATGCGAACAGTCCTGCATGATGTCTTGCAGTTATTTTATTATTCAGGACAGCGGAATCGAGATTGTTGCCGTGTTTTGATACGATTTTTAAAATCTCATATGATATTTTTTCAATTAATCCAAGAGTTTTATATGTGGATTTTCCGTTGAAGAAATCAATTGTTAATCCCTTTAATAAAATGTCGTAAAGATCTTTCCCCTTTTCTAAAACTCCACCCTTTGTCGCATTTTTCACAAGCTTTTCAAGAATATCTTCTTTTTTTGTTTTTTCCGCAACATTCATAACTAATTTCGTTCTCTGTTTAATGATTCTTTCAACTATCTTCCTGTCGATGCCAACATCGTCAAGGTGTTTCCTAATTGCATTTTCAATCGAATATGCATATATGACGAGTTCTTTTCGCATATTAAATTCAGAAGCTATAACTTGGTGATCCGCACCCGTGGCTGATGCAATTTCAATAAGCCTGTACGGCCATAAGTCTATCATTACCAATACCGACAAAACATCCATTATTTTCTTTTCCGGTATTTCTATTATTCCGCCCAGCGGTTCGAAGAATTCTCTTAATTGCACGTCTTTTTTAACTGACCGTCTAATATTTTCCGGGTATGTTATGTATGTATTCCCTACTTGAGGGTTCAATAGCCGTCCATTTATTTCCTTTACCATGTTTGGAAGGATATTGCACACAAAAACATCATCGCCAAGTACTTCTAAGTAAAAACCGCCTTTTGGCGAAGGTGGGAAAGCATAAATATCAGGTAATTCTATACCTGTCCCCCGTATTTCATTGAAATATGTTAAAAGTGGACCTTTTATTATTTGCTGTGCTACCGTAGGAGGAGGTGCGAAAAGTATTATATCGGGCTTCAGGTCCCTCAATGCTGCAAGATTATCGTCAAGAATAATCTTAAAAGGAAACCTGTCCCTTTTACTTTGGATGTTTCTGTGATCGGCGGTTACTGCGATTATGTTTTTCCCAAGATTCTTCATGCCGAGAAATTTTTCATAGCAGGGGTAAATGTATTCCATAAGGAATCCCATACCGATTATCGCAATTTTTTTATTATTATACATTTTTAATCCGTTTCCAGGGTTATAGGTTATTTAGAATGACTTTATGAATCTGTCAATTTCTTCGCGTTTCGGCATGGATGGCGCTGTTCCGTGTTTTGTAACCGACAGAGCTGCACCGGCATTTGCAAATTCGGCGGATTCTATCAGATTCCTTCCCTCCAGCAATGCGGATGCAAAACATCCGTTGAATGCGTCACCGGCACCCGTTGTATCTACCGTTTTTACTTTAAATGACGGAATGATTTTCTCATACTCATCATTTTTTACATAAACGCCTTCTTTCCCCAAAGTGATTAGAACATTATTCACTCCTTTGTCATAAAGTGCCTTGGCAGCCTTCTTTATATTTTCAATCGTATCGGTCTTCAACCCTGTAAGTATTTCGGCCTCTGTTTCGTTAGGAGTTATGTAATCTATCATTTTGTATATTTCATCCTGAAGTTTCACAGCCGGGGCAGGATTCATAATCACTTTTACATTGTTCCTTTTAGCCAGATCAATTACTTTGATGGTTGCATCGATGTTGACCTCGAGCTGAACTATTATCAAATCCGCATCCGCAATTGTTTTTTCAACTTTTTTCAAATCTTCGTCTGTAATATTGTGGCAAGCGCCGGGAACTACCAAAATCGTGTTTTCTCCGGAATTTTCGTCTACAAGAATCAATGCAATGCCAGTAGAATTTTCAAAGTCGGTAAAAACATGGCGGGAGTCTATGCCCTCTTTTTCATAGAAATCAAGCATTATTCTCCCATAATGGTCATCACCGATTTTGGTTATCATCTCCACGTCGGCCCCCGCACGTTTTGCTGCAACAGCCTGATTTGAACCTTTCCCACCCGGACCGTTGGTAAAAACGGACCCTATGAGGGTTTCACCAGGTTTTGGGAGATATGGTCCCCTTCCACACAAATCTACAAAAAAACTTCCGAAAACTACTAATTTAGCCAAACCTGTCCCTCCCGGTAAAGCATTCCATTCCTGTGCTGCAACGATCGTACCTGTCCCTACTCGATCCTACTCGATCTGTCCCTACTCGATCGTACCTGTCCCTACTCGATTCCTGTCCTACGTCCCCTGTCCCTACTCGATTCATACCTGTCCCTTACGTTTTGGACTTATGAGGATTTTTGCACGTAATTGTAAAGGGCTTCAAAAATCAGCATCCCCACAGTTGCGCCGCCGTCCTGATTCCCGATTGATTTTTCCCTGTAATATGCCGCTCTTCCGTGCACCGCCATCATCCCTTTTGTGGCTTCGGCGCCTTCACTTGCAGCATCTAGGGCTTTGCCAAGGGCTTCTTCCAGATCGTCCCCTTCATATGTCAGCAAAGCTTCCGCTCCAGGGATGACCGAGTCGAGAATTGTTTTCTCTCCGGGTTTCGATCCGGTTTTATTCATAACCGCTTCTGCCGCAGCTTTGAAAAATTCACCGATTTCCGAAGCATCAAGACCTTCTACATCGCCTATTTTCTTTATTCCGCCCATCATGCCCATGAAAATAATCGTTCCAAGAGAAGACGGTGAAGCTTCGTTTATAGTCATTCCGGCGTTCATCAAGATTTTTTTGATGTTTCCAAGCTCCATTGCCTTGCTTTGCACAACGGCTTTGAATCCAGCACTCATGCTGATTCCAAGATCCCCGTCACCCGCCTTCGAATCCAGTTCCACAAGATGCTCTTTGTTTTCATCCATTATGGAACTGATTTCCTTAAATATGCCTTTTACATCTTCTGCGTTTATTCTTCTCATTTCCCATCCCTCTTCATTTGTTGCAATTTGTGAAAAACGGTGTGTTCGCATCGTAATCCAGAAGTTCCTTCAGCTGGTCGTCGAGCTTCAAAACCGAAATCGACATACCGGCCATCTCCATTGAAGTTGCAAATTCGCCTATGTATCTACTGTAGATTTTCACACCTATGTTTTCAAGATAGGTGAACGCCTCCTTGTAGCAGATATACAGTTCTTCAAGAGGGGTTCCTCCCAGGCCGTTGACCATTACCGCAACTTCCTCCCCTTCTTTCAAAGGCATATCCTGTATAATTTTGTCCAAAAGAACGTTTACGGTTTCCTTCGCAGTCATTTTCTTTCTGACTTCAATACCCGGTTCGCCGTGGATTCCCATTCCGACTTCCATTTCATCATCCTTTATGGAGAATGTCGGTTTACCTGCCTCCGGCACTATGCACGGTGTCAGGGCGACCCCCATGGATCTGAGATTTTCCAACGCATGCCCGGTTACTTTTTCCACCACTTCAAGACTCATCATCTTATCGGCGGCGGCACCCGCAATTTTCCATGCATAGACAAGCCCTGCCACAGCACGCCTTTTTTCCTTATCTTCGGGCGGAGCTGAAGCAACATCGTCTTTAACCCTCATTTGAACGACATTGATATCGTTCATCTCGGCCAATTCGCAGGCCATGTCGAAATTCAAGTTGTCTCCGCCGTACTTTCCATATAGGCACAGCACGCCGGCTCCATCGTCGCATCCTTGTATCATCTTGAACATTTTACTTGCGGAAGGAGAGGCGAAAACATTTCCCACGGCGCAGCCGTCAAGCATACCTCTGCCGACATAACCCAAAAACACAGGCAAATGTCCGCTTCCTCCTCCCGTGACAACGGCAACCTTTCCTTTTTTATCCGAATCGTTACGTACCAATATCTGAAAATCATCCTCAAGCGTTTTAAGTCTGTCCGGATGCGCACAAAGTATGCCTTCGACGGTTTCCCTGCTAAAATCCTTAGGATCATTGATAATCTTTTTCATAGTCTTCCCCTTCCTCAACAAAACCAGCTTATTTCTTTTTATAAAAATTTACCTCACAAATATCATAACCCTGGGCAATTGTTTTCCCAAGTTTGAAGTCATAATTGTTTTCCTCGGCGATAGACCTGTCCCCGTCCATAGCTATGTCGCATAGGAGTTCTATGGTTTCGTCATCGAAATTCTGTTTCATCCATCCGCTGACAAGCGGGCAGTAATGGAATTCGACTTCCAGTTTGTCCTCATTGCATTCTACGATATCCATCTCGAACATTTTTTGGCCGAGCTCGGTAAGAAAAGTTTTTTTAAAAGATTCCATGCTGTCATCGTCGCGTCTTTCAAATATTCCCTTTCCGTGGAAACAGCCGGTTTTGCTTACCGCGGCCCTTCCTATGGCTTCATAATCAGCACCGTTTTTTTTGGCTTCTTCGAGGATAAGCCCCATCCATGTCGCCCGGTGCTCAAAGGCTTTTCTCATCTCGTTGACCATTTCGTCGTCTGTGTTCTTCGGTGTATTTTTAATTTTAGACATTATCGTCCTCCTAAATATTATATTCCCAGATATGCTTTCTTTACATCCGGATTGTTCAACAATTCCTTACCTGTCCCCGTAATGACGATTTCGCCGTTTTGAAGGACATATCCCCTGTCTGCCACATTCAAGGCCATCATGGCGTTCTGTTCAATGAGCATTATGGTCATGCCCGTTGATTTAACCCGCACCATGAGTTGAAAAATTTCTTCTACTATTATGGGGGCCAATCCAAGGGACGGCTCATCAAGCATGAGAAGCTTAGGTTTTAGCATCATCCCCCTTGCAATCGCAAGCATCTGCTGTTCTCCGCCGGAAAGGCTGCCCCCTGATTTTTTCCTTCTTTCCTTAAGTCTCGGAAACAGGGTGAACATTTCCTCGCAACGGTTGTCGACTTCGGTTTTTGACACTTTTTTTGCAGCTATGGTTCCTATTTTCAGATTTTCCTCGACGGAAAGTTTTTTAAAAATATTCCTTCCCTCGGGCACATGTGCTATGCCTAGTTTAACTATTCGGTCGGGTTCCATTTTGCTGATGTCGATTCCGTCGAATGTAACTTTGCCTTCGCTCTTTTTTACCAGGTTGGATATGGCCATCAATGTGGTGGTCTTACCTGCGCCGTTACCGCCTATAAGTGTTATGATTTCGTTTTCACTCACTTCCAGGGAAATGCCCTTCAAAGCAGATATGTATCCGTAATTGACAACAAGATTTTCAATTTTTAACAT
>CAZWVS010000027.1:0-9456 GCA_964636935.1 uncultured Clostridiaceae bacterium | reverse complement strand
CCCTCAAAATGCCATTTCCTTGCCGAAATACGCCTCGGCAACCACCGTATCCGATTTGACATGGTTCGGATCGCCTTCACAAATCTTTTCTCCGAAATTCAAAACCATCAACCTGTCGCAGAGATTCATGACAAACTTCATATCATGCTCTATTACTATTATTGTATGACCGTTTTCCCTGAGCTGCTTAATGAAATCGGATAAGGCTTTTGTTTCTATCGCGTTCATGCCGGCAGCAGGCTCGTCAAGCAGAAGTATTTTGGGGTCAAGGGCCAGTGCTCTTGCGATTTCCACTCTTCTTTGCATTCCGTATGCCAGATTTCCCGCAAGATTGTCCGCCTGGTCAAACAGGTTCAGCCTTTTCAGGAGGTCGATTCCCTTTTCTTGTATTATCTTCTCATCTTGCTTGTATCTTTTCGTATGGAGCAGCGCATCGAATATTGTACTCTGTTCATGCATGTGGAATCCTATTTTCACATTTTCCAGCACAGTCATGAAATTGAACAATTGTATGTTTTGAAAGGTTCTTGCCACACCGAGGCGCGCAATTTGAGCCGGCCTTTTACCTGTGATCTTCAGGCCGTCAAACCATATTTCCCCGCCGTTGGGTTTGAGGTTTCCTGTTACGACATTGAAAAACGATGTTTTCCCGGCCCCGTTGGGACCTATGATTCCGAAAATCTCCCCTTCTTCAACAGTCATATCGACATTCTGCACGGCCTTGATACCGCCGTAATATTTACTGATGTTTCTACTTTCAAGAAGAATGCCCATTTTTTCCTCCTTTTTTATCAAAGAGCTTATCGAACCAGCTTTTTTTATCTTTCCTTATGCTTCTGTTGGCAATGACACTCTTTGATGTTCCAGCAAGCCCTTGAGGCCTTATCCACATCATGGCAATTATCATAATTGCATAAATCAACAGTCTTGCCTCTTCCGCAAACCTGAACAACTCGGTAGTCATATTCACTACGAAGGCGCCGACAACCGGGCCAACAAGAGTTCCCTGCCCGCCGATGATCACCATTGCGAGCACATTGAACCCCTCATCCAGGGTGAACATGGTAGAATCGATGAATGTATAGAAACACGCCATAAGCGCCCCGCCTACACCGGCCCAGAATGCTCCGAACACAAAGTTCAGGGATTTGTACCTGGCGGTGTTCACTCCCAGTGATGTTGCGGCGTGTTCATCCTCCCTGATCGACATCCATGCACGTCCCACTTTCGAGTTGATAACCCTGTATGAAGTGAAAATGCAAATAACTACAAACAGCAATGTAATAAAGTAATAATTATGCGGCGATGTGGCTCTCAATCCGAAAAACCATGGTGAGTCGATTCCCTTGATTCCCATGGGGCCGCCGGTCAAGCCGGTCCAGTTCAATGCTATGAGCCTCATTATTTCAGAAAACCCCAGTGTGACAAGCGCAAGATATATCCCCCGCAATCTAAGAGTTGGCAATGAAACCAGATATCCCACAATCGCCGTGGTGATTCCCGCGACAATGAACAGCACCCATACAGGCCATCCTGCCTGTGCCAGTATTGCCATGGTGTATGCCCCAACCAGTATGAATCCCGCATGGCCTATGTTGTATTGTCCGCTGTATCCGTTTATTATATTGAGGGATGAGGCGAAAATAACATAAAACAGTATTTTAACTATAATAGCCATCACCGAGCTTTTTTGAATAAGGAAAGGCAGCACGATCATAATCCCTAAAAGAGCCAGAAGTATGAGTTTTTTTCTTTTATCGTAAAAATCCAATAATGTATTTATCATCTGCTTCTAATTTCCTTTCTTGCTGAACAGGCCCTGCGGTCTGACAACCAGAACAATTACCAGCAGAACGAACGCAAATACATCTCTAAGCCCCGATGAAGCAAAGGCGATTCCGAGGTTTTCAACTATTCCGATTATTGTCCCGCTTATGGCTGAACCCACTATGCTTCCCATTCCCCCCATTACCATTGCGGAGAACGCCTTCATACCGGCCATTCCGCCCATTGTAGGAAGAACCGAGTTATAGTAGACCCCCAGAAGTATGCCCGCTATGCCGCCAAGTCCGCAACCGATGCAGTTGCCGATCAATGTGGTGTTTTTAACATTGATTCCGACCAGCGCCGCAGCTTTTTTGTCCTGGCTGACCGCACGGAGTTTCATGCCCATTCTCGTGGATTTCAAATATATTGTAAGAATTATCGAAAGCAGTATGACTATCCCTATGATAATCAGCTTAAGGTATCCTACCCTGATATCACCTATAGTGATATATTGATCGCCGAAAAATGTCGGCATCCCCTTCATTTCGCTTCCGAATACGATAGTCGCAAGGTTTTTCAGGAACATGCTCATCCCGATGGTGCATATCAGCGATATATATCTGGGAGCATCAAGAAATCTTTGATAGCAAACCTTATGGACCAAAATGCCCACAAGAGCCGCCGCAATGAACCCTACGATGATCGCCATTACGAGGTTATCACCAAACACAATGAAATAATAGAAGGCTGAAAAAGAACCCATCATGATTATTTCGCCATATGTGAAGGTAACAAGCCCTACGACACCATATATTACAGCATAGCCTATTGCCATCAGGGCGTATATCGACCCCTGGCAAATGCCGTTAATCAGTTGCTCTAGTAAATACACCGATTTACCTCCAAATCATCATAAAAAAAGGGGCCGGCCGACTTAAATCCACCGGCCCCGATTCGCCTGAATATTAATTCAGCTTCTTATTCAGCGTAACTGTAATCAGTTTTCTGAACCCATTCGTTGTTTTCAATCTCAGCTATCAGATATTTTCTAAATACGTCTCCATCTTCTGTGAAGATGATGGGACCTGTTATTCCGACAAAGTCCTTCATAGCCAACAGCTCGTCCGCTATGCCTTCCCTGGTTACATTGTCACCAAGGTTTTCAATAGCTTTTGCAACCATGTTTGTTCCATCGTATGCACACGCAGAGTGTACGTTAAGAGTGAATCCCGCCTTGGATTCAAATTCATCTCTAAACGCTACAGCTGTTGCATCGTCCGGGCTTACCATGAAAGGTGTGGAAGTAGCTATGCCTTCAACATCGTCTCCGCCAAGCTTTACTATCTGATCCGAGACACCGGGGCCCAATGTTGTGATCTTCACATCGTCCCAGCCCATCTGTTGAATCTGCTTCGAGATGATAACCAGCTCGTTGTAGAATAATATCAATATCAGGGTGTCGGGATTTGTCTGACGCACTTTTGTAAGTGTGGAGGTGAAGTCTTTCTCGCCATCTACGAAGTTTTCAAGTGCAACCACTTCAAGGCCGATCTCCTCGGCTCTTTTAACAACGTTTTCCTGTGCAGCCACACCCCAGTCGTTATTCAAGTAGATGATTCCGACTTTTTCTGCGCCCATGTATTTTTGTGCAAGGAATTCCGCTACGAAAGGACCTTCAGCGTCCTGTCTTCCCATGACGCTGAACATGAATTTGCTCATGCCTGCGAAATCCGGATGTGAAGCCGTCGGTGACATCTGCACCATTTTCGCTTCGGTGTAAATCGGTTCCGCCGCCATGCAGTTCGTGCTTGCGAATGCTCCTATTGTAGCCAGTATCTCTTCATCCTCGACAAATCTTCTGGCTATTTCGGTTGCTTCTTTCGCATCTCCCTTTGTGTCCATTACAACCAGTTCGACGGTCTTTCCGTTTATCCCGCCTGCTGCGTTGATCTTGTCAACCGCCATCTGGGTTGCAACGTCAAAACCTTTTCCGTATTCCGCCCAGTTGCCTGTGATAGGCGCTGCCACGCCCAGTTTGATTGTATCGGATTCGCCCGATTTCTGACAACCGGCAAATACGCCCGCAAGCAGTGATAGACACAATACGATAACTAAAACTTTCTTTAACATAAATATTCCTCCCCTATAATCGTCCGCATTTCTAGTGCGGCTTATAGAAAAAGTATAAATTATCGGGAAATTATCTCAATGAGCCATTTCTACAAAACGGTGGACATTTTTTACTTTATTAAGCTTTTCAGCCTCTTCTCACCGCTTCTTTCTTCTGAAACTCCGTAGGCGTATAGCCTGTATATGTTCTAAAAATGCGCGAAAAATACCTTGTGTCTTCGAAACCGACCATTTCCGAAACCATATAGACCTTCAGTCTCACGTCTTTCAACAATTCCTTGGCATGCTTGACCCTCAGACTGTTGAGATATTTTGTGTAGTTGATTCCCGTCTCCTCTTTGAATTTCAAACAAAGGTAGTTCGGTGAGACATTTAACTTCTCAGCAAGCGAATTCAAGCTTTGATCCCTGCTGGAATAATTTTCATTGATATAGTCAAGCGCCAGGTTCACTATGGGGGAAAGATCCTTGTTTTCCTTCCGGCTCATTATTTCAGAAGATGTTTTCATTATCTTCTCGGTATATTCCTTTATGTCTTTTTCGGATTCCTTTGAATTTATCTCCGGCACCGGGTCTTCGAGAAGCACCTCCCTTGAATTCCGTTGCTCCATGACAAGCTCTATCAATCCCATGATAAGCTCTCTGCAATATCTGGACAACATCGTTCTCGTGTAACCGTTCTTTTGCATATATCCCCAGGTCTTATCGAATGATTCGCATGCTTCGTCGATTTTTGAAAACCTTATGGCCGACACTATTTCCGCCTGCTTGGTGATTTTATTGTTTTTTTCGTCAGCTGCAAGTTTTTTCCATTCCTCATGATTGAGGACGGGAAAATCGCTCCCTGAATTATTGAGTATCTTTTCCCTGGCCGCTGAAATCACTTTGTCCAGTTCTTCGAAATTGATGGGTTTTAGTATATATTCAAACACAATCTTGGATTGAATCGCACGTCTTGCATATTCGAAATCGCTGTGCCCCGATACCAGGATTACAACCGGAGCCTTATTTATTTCACGAAGTTTCTCTATAAGTTCAAGGCCGTCCATGTGGGGCATGTAAATGTCCGATATCACTAAGTCCACATCGTTGCAGCTTAAGAACTCATATGCCTCACGGCCGTTTTCCGCGGTTCCGACGACTTCCATTCCATAGTCATACCAGGGGACATATTCCTTCAATCCTTCCCTGACGATATCTTCGTCATCGACTATGTAAACTTTTATGCTAGTCATATTCATCCCCCTTTTCCAGATGATCAAGCGGCAGCTCTATGCGCGCGTGCGTCATCCCTTCGGACGTGTAGAACTTCAATTCGAATCTTTCACCATACTGTTTGACGAGCCGGTCGTTTACATTCCTTATGCCGTACCCCTTAGGTTTTTCATTATTTGCGGGGTGCAGAACTCGGTCGATTTTCTCCATATCCAGCCTGTCCCCTTCGTTTATGACCTCGAATACAAGGAATCTGCCTTCAGCATATCCCCTTATATAGATATCCCCGTAATTGCCCGTATCCTTGAAACCGTGAAGAATCGCATTCTCAACAAGGGGCTGTAAAAGAAGTTTTATTATCCTGTAATCCAGCACATCGTTTTCAACCTCGAAATATGTTTTAAATTTGCTGTTGTACCTTATTTCCTGTATACCCACATAGTTCCTCACCTGTTCTATTTCATCGGCTACGGTTATGTAATTCCTACCCTTGTTAAGGGAGTACCTCATCATGTTTGCAAGGGAATTGACCATGAACCTTATGTCTTCGGCTTTGTATTTAAAAGCCATCCAGTTGATTGAGTCAAGTGTGTTATATAGGAAATGCGGGTTTATCTGGGCTTGGAGAGCCTGAAGTTCGGCTTCCTTCTCACGTTCCGCAGACACATACATCTGCTTAATGAGGTTTTCTATCCTTGCAGCCATGACGTTGTATTGCTCATATAGTATCTTGACTTCCGTGGAATGTGTCTTCTTAACCCTTAGGGGCTTGAATTTGCCTTCTTCGAACTGTTTCAATCTCCCGGCCAGCTTTTTCAAAGGGTTTGAAAGCCATCGGGCAAAATAAATCGATAGGGCGATGAGAACGAGGGCGATCATAATGGCTGTGAAAATAAACGTTCTTCTCACATTTGCTATTTTCAGCTCAATCTGGTCCTTGGGCAACAGACCGGCTATTTTCCAACCTGTGGAAACCAGGTTGTTTCTTATTATGATGTCATTTTCCAGTTCGATCGGGGTTTCGTAGTTGTCGTTAAGAAGATTTTCGGTTATTTTATCCGATTCGATGTAAGGAAGGAAAATTTTTCCCTGGTCGTCGATTATGTATGGCGAGATGTTTCTTTCCAATTTTATATTGTACAAAAGGCTGTTAACGGCTTTTGCGCTGATTTCAAGCTCTATTACCGCGACGGGTTCGTCCCATGTGTTCATATTGAAAACCAGGCCGCAGATTGAAACATAATTCCCTTCCGGACGGTAGAAGCTTTTTAGGATGAATCCCCCGTTTTTTTCATATGTTTCATAAATATGAGTGTTTTCATCGGTTTCGTTTAGCGGCTGGTATGCCCCGCTTTTATCGCTATATATGAAAATCATGTCGTGCTTTATAGGGTATATGCCTACTTTGGCATTGTTGGAGCTCAACTGCGAATACAGATATTGGTCTTCGTAGATTATATCGTTTAGATAACTGTAAGCCAGCATTGATTGTCCGGTGTTGAACCGGTTCAGGTATTCCTGGAGTTTCTTATGAATCGCCATGTCAAGAACCAGGTCCTTCATTTCCATTATGTAATCCCCCATGATGTTTCTGCCGTTTTCGAGTATTATCTGATTTGAATGAACCACCTGCTCACTCAATGTTGCGTTCATCTGCTGATAAATGATTATACCCAAAAACAAAAGCGCAAGCATGATGACCAATAGATATGAAAAAAGAAGCCTTTTCCAGAACATAAGATTCCTCCGGGACTTTCCTGTAAAAACAGCGAAACCGGATTTTAAATCCGGCTTCTTGTCCTATTTGAATACTGAATCTAGTATACCACAATCATTTCTATCTCAACAAGGGCGTCCTTTGGCAGTCTTGCCACTTCGAATGCGCATCTTGCCGGATAATTCTTTTCGAAAAACTCTTTGTACACTTCGTTCATTTTGGTGAAATTTCCCATGTCGCTTAGGAAAACACTGGTTTTCACCACGTCGGCCATTGTCGCCCCAGCCTTTTCAACAATTGCTTTGGCGTTTGTCAAAGCCTGCCTGGTCTGCTCTTCCACGCTGTCAGGCATCATTCCTGTCGCGGGATTTATGGGAAGCTGGCCTGACACAAACAGCAGTCCGCCCTTCTTCACAGCCTGTGAATACGGGCCTATTGCCTTTGGTGCATTTTCCGTACTTATAATTTCTTTCACTGTTATCCTCCTCAACCTGTTTTCTTTTCTTTGTTAACCATTATATCAACAATCATGTTATTTATCATATATGAGCATCCCGAGGACATTTTACCTATGTTTTTCAGTGTATCCTCCACATCCTGCTCTATTATGCCGTCGCTTTTTTGTATCTCTATGCCGTCGACTGCCAGGTATGCCGCCTGCACAGCTGCCTGGGTCGATGTGGAAACTTTGAGCGCGCATCCCGCCTTGGCTCCGTCGCAGAACATCCCGGTAACATTTCCCGCCATGTTCTGAATTGCGCTTTTTATATCATTAAGTCCGCCTCCCAGCAGGTAGACTATTCCGCTGCTGGCTCCCATGGCCGCTATATTCGCCCCGCAGAGGGCTGAAATTCTTCCGAAATACTCCTTGCCGTGTATGGTTACGAGATTGCTAAGGGCGACAGCCCTTATTTTTATCTCTTCATCCAGACCCAGCAAATCCGCCGTTGCGGCCACCGGCACAGTTGCGGTTATCCCTTGGTTTCCGCTTCCCGAATTGCTTATGACAGCCATCGGGCTTCCCGCCATTCTAGCATCGGCCCCGGCCGCCGTCAAAGCCACCACATAATTCAATATGTCCGCCCTTTGATCCTTGCACACCGACTTCCTGTTCATCGTCCTCCCGACCTGCAGTCCGTATTTGTTTTTCAACCCTTCGTGGGCGATGCTTTCGTTTAGCAGTATGCTTTTTTTAACTATTTCAAAATCCTTTTTTATATCGGCCTTGTTGACAAATTCCCATATCTCCCCGAGTGACAGCGCGGCTTTTATTTGCTCGACTTCCTCAGGCGTTTTTTTAACGCTTTTATCAAAAATGACTTCGCCGTTCAATTCGGTATAGACCCAGTTGCTGTAATCGTCTATCAATATGGTCCTTGCCTTGTCTTTTTCCGTTGTCACCTCAACTTCCACATACAGGAGAATGTCATTGTCAATTTCACTGAAAGTGCACTTTTTTTCCCGCAAGAATTTTTCAGCCCCTGCGACTTTGGTGTCGTCGGCCCCTTCCAGAACTTCCAGTTTCCTGTCCGAATTCCCATATAGCGCTCCAAGCACCGCCGCCATTCTCACTCCGCTTACATCGGTTCCCGGTATTTTTACCGCCGCCGCGCTTTTTATTATGCTTTTGCTCAGTTTGACCGCTATTTCCGTTACTTCTCCGCGGGAAGCAAATTTTCTTGCAGCTGCCGCCGCATATGCGATTGCCACGGGATCGGTGCAGCCCAAAGCCACAACCATCTCCTCGTTCATTATTTTAATGATTTTCCCCTTATCCATATCACACCTCTGTATCCCGGACTTCCCCGGGCATAACTATTTCATTAAAATGATATAAACAAAGGATTTTTTTAACAATACACAAAATATATAAAGTGTGGACAATATATCTTTTTATGATAAAGGCGGTCTTGTTTCAGACGCGCACGCATTTCCCCGTTCTAAGGAAATGTATATATTTTTCCCACACCGGAATCTTGGTGAGTTTTTCAACCGCATGGGCGTACATTTCAAGCTGCAGCCTGTATTTTTGAGCCTGCTCCTCCTCGCTTGAAGTCAACCTGTCCGATTTGTAATCGATTATTACGAGACTGTCCTTTTCATGGAACAGGCAGTCCACAACTCCCTGGACCAGGGTAGTGTGCCCCCGAGGGATTTGTCCTTTCATTTCCGGATATATCTTTACAGTCTCCATGGGAATGAGAAATGATTTTTCGCGTTCCAGTTTGGTTGATGACGCCATTCTCCTGCCCAGGTCGCTTTCAAAAAATGACACCACCATGTTCTTTACGTTATCGGCCTGTTCACCGGTAATTCCCGATTCCTTGAGGAAATCCAGCACATATTCACCATTTGCCCCTCTGGCCGGATTTATGGCTGCAAGCACACTGTGAAGCAGGATTCCTTTTTCAGCCGCGTTCAGTTCGGTGTCCCGCTTCATGAAATCAGGCCTTTTGGCAAGTCGGTCCCCGAAAATATCCTTTTCACCCACTTGAACATCCCTTCTTTTTTTGAGTTCTGTAACGGATATTTTCTTATGTATTTTCGCTTCCGCTTCAAAGCCGTACCTCCATTTGAATCTTTTATCGATTTCTTCGTAGCCCAGATCGATTTTGGAAGCCTTGTCAT
>CAZWVS010000026.1:16303-16599 GCA_964636935.1 uncultured Clostridiaceae bacterium | reverse complement strand
ACCGTGTATTTCACGTCATATACGAACATGGACACTGTAATTGAATTCAAAACCGGAAAGGGAGCAAGATGAACGACTTCAAAAAGAGCAGTCCGGAAGACATAATCATACATTCCGGCGAGGAGACCGCGGACCATCTGGGATCCATAAGCGTCCCCATATATCAGACATCGCTATTTTCCAGGAAAAAGGGTCCGTCGGGATACAGCTACACCAGGATAAACAATCCGACAATCGAAGTGGTTGAGAAGAAAATGGCCGGGCTAGAGAAAACAGAGGCGGCGCTGCTGTTTTCG
>CAZWVS010000026.1:0-16293 GCA_964636935.1 uncultured Clostridiaceae bacterium | reverse complement strand
CATCTTCTGTAATGAGGCATGTCAAAACAGGCACCCGCATAGCTGCCGTGAAAAATGTTTATCTCAGCGTGGAAGTGTTTTTCAGCGAATATCTTAAGAATAAATTCGATGTGGAAACAAGATATTTCGACGCCTGCGACTATTCGGACTTTCTTCGGGCCGTGGGGGACGGTGTGGACATAATATATCTGGAGACAGCGGTCTCCAATGTTTTTTCCATGCCGGACATTGAAAAAATAAGCAGGCATGCAAAAAGCATCGGAGCCGTGGTCATAGTGGACAACACATACGCCACCCCGGTTTTTTGCAACCCCGTTGAACTGGGGGCGGATTTGGTTGTTCATTCCTGCAGCAAGTACATAAACGGGCACAGCGACCTGATAGCCGGAGCCGTCATGGGTCCGCGCGAAACCATCGAGGACATGAGATGTCATGAGAGAAGCTTTTTCGGAAGCGCCGTCGACCCGCACCAGGCATGGCTGCTTTTAAGGGGGATGAGGACCCTGCCCATTAGAATGGAAAGGCACATGAAAAACGGAATGGCGCTGGCTGCCTTTTTAGAAGCCCACCCAAAAATCGAAAAGGTCATATATCCCGCATTGCCAAGCCACCCCCAACATGAATTCGCAAAAAGGGTAATGAAGGGCTTTCCCGGCCTTTTCTGTTTTGTCCCGGCCGGCGGGATTGAAAAAGCCGGCAAGCTGTACCACTCCCTTGAAATTCCGGAGGTCGGACCGAGCTGGGGAGGATTCGAAACCATAATGAACGGACCGGGCATGGGGATTACACCGGAACGGTCTGCAACGACCGGCATACTGCCCGGCCAGATCAGGATATCCGTGGGACTGGAGGATGTCGGAACTCTTATTTCCGATTTCAGCAGGGCCCTGGACGAAATCGATTGATGACAGCGGTTGCTGAAAATGTGATAAAATATTGTAGGCAGGGAATTTTCACTTTATTCAGCAAACCCTGATCACTAAAGCAAACAATGGAGGAAAAGGAATGGAAATGTTAAACAGACTTACACAAACTTTCGGGGTCAGCGGCCGTGAAAGCGGGATTGACAAGGTTATCAGGGAGTATGTCCTGGATTATGCGGACGAAATAACGACGGACGGCATAGACAACCTCATCGTGTATAAGAAGGGACAAGGCGAAAACAAAAAGAGAATCATGGTTTCGGCGCATAAGGACGAAATAGGATTCATGGTCATGTCTATAGACGACAAGGGTTTTCTAAAAGTCAGGAACGTGGGCGGCATAAATGTGGCGGTTTCCGTATCCAATAAAATAGTTTTCAAAAACGGAACCATAGGCATCGTGGGTTTTTCCAAAGGGCTGGGTGAAGTCAAACAGAACGTGCTGGACATGTATGTCGACATAGGGGCGACATCAAAAGAAGACGCGGAGAAAAAAGTCAAGGTGGGTGACGTGGCAAGCTATGTAGGCGGGCTGGTCGAGCTTCAAAACGGACGTGTTGCGGGAAAAGCCATAGACGACAGGGTGGGATGCTATATAGGCATCAAATCCCTCATGGGGCTGGAAAAGCCTTACAACGACATGTATTTCGTGTTCTCTTCCCAGGAGGAACTCGGCCTTAAAGGAGCCACCGTGGCATCGAGAAGCGTCAAACCCGACATAGGCATAGCCGTAGACATAACCGGTTCATTCGACACTCCCGATTCAAAAGGAGGAAACATGAAGCTCGGCGAAGGCGCGGCGATAAAGGTGATGGACAGGTCCGTCATATGTGATGAAACGGTCGTTAACACCATGCTGGATATCTGCAGGAAGAACGATATAAAGTGCCAGATGGACATACTGGCTTCGGGCGGCACTGACGCGGGCGCAATGAACACGTAGAACGACGGGGTCCGGGCCGGTGGCATATCGATACCGACCAGGAACGGTCACAGCCCGGTGGGAATGGTCGACATGGCCGACGTGCAGGCCTGCATAGACCTGCTTGTCAAATTTTCCGATACGGAAATAGACGTATAACTGCTTCATGGGTTGGATTTAAGGGGCGGGACAGGTTTCCCGCTCCCGAATACAACATTAAAAAACGTCAAAATAGGCAGGTAAAGAAAACACAAGAAATATCAAAATTACCATGTACTATTTAAATGGCGCTATGATATAATCATATTCGGTAACAAGTCCTTTCTTCTATGAGGGATAAATAAATTAAGGTTGGTGATAAGATGGATTCTGCCGCAACAACATCCTACAAGCGTAATGAGAAGAAAATCTTCAACAAAACCAATATAATGCTGTATCTTATGATACTTCCACCGTTGGTTCTGTATTACGTGTTTAGGTACGTCCCGATGCCCGGTATAATGCTTGCATTCCAAAGATACACTATCTCGGGGTTCAAATATTGGGTCGGGTTTGAGAATTTTCAGTACGTTTTCAGTACCCCGTTTTTCTGGGAGGCTTTCAGAAACAACTGGGTATTCGTCGCATTCAGTTATCTTTTTGTAACCCCTGCTCCGATACTGTTTGCCCTTTTGTTAAATGAATTAAGAGTAAGATGGTATAAAAAGACCGTCCAGACAATAAGCACCCTGCCGAACTTCGTGACATGGGTTGTTATTGCCGGTATTTTTATGCAATTGCTTTCTCCGACAAGAGGCTATGTAAACTATTTGATAGAGTTTTTCGGAGGGGAGTCGATATACTTCCTGTCGAAACCCGCATTGTTCCCGTGGCTGTTCACATTCATGAGGATTTGGAAAGGTGTGGGATACAGTTCCATAATCTATCTTGCGGCGCTGGCCGGTGTCGACCCGCAGTTATATGAAGCCGCTGTAATAGACGGCGCGGGCAGGCTCAGACAGACATGGCACGTAACGCTTCCGGGAATAAGGAACACAATCGTGGTTCTCGTGGTCCTTTCCTTCTCAAGAGTTTTAAGCGGACTCTTCGAACCCATATTCGTTCTTAAAAACGCATATATAAGAAGCACGGCGGAAATCCTGTCGACATACATATTCAATTTAGGTATTACGCGTGGCAAGTATTATCTCGCCACAGCCATAGGACTATTCAAATCGTTGATATCCATGGCATTGCTCTTCATGGCCAACTTCCTTAGCAAGAGGGTCACCGAAGACGGCAGAAGTATATTGTAAGGGTGGTGGAATAAATGCTACAAAGATCTTTAGGCGAAAAAATATTCAATATATTCAACATAATCGGATTTTTCCTTTTCACATTGTTGATGTTGGTCCCGATTATGTATGTTATAAAGAACTCCCTTGACATATCCCAGGTAGGCGAGGTCCAGTTGTCGCTGCTGCCGCAGGAACCGTCCCTGTTGTTCTACAGAATGGTAATCAACGATGAATCCGTATACAGACCGTTCCTCAACTCGATAATAGTCACGGTATTAGGTACGTCGTTCTCCATGATTATTAACGCAATAGGTGCCTACACCCTTTCAAAAAGGGAGCTTCCGGGAAACAGGTTCTTTATATACTTCCTGGTAATAATACCGATGTTGTTCGGTGGAGGGATAGTGCCGACATACCTTTTGATAAGGGCTATCGGACTGATGGACACACTTCCCGTATTGTTTGTTCCCTTTATGGCAAACGCATGGAACATGATATTGATAAGAAACTACTACTGGTCGATTCCCAAATCCCTCGAAGAATCCGCCAGAATAGACGGGGCCCAGGAATTCACGGTTTTCTTCAAGATAATACTTCCTCTTGCAAAACCGGTTCTGGCTGCGATAGCGCTGTTTACAGGGGTTGGTTTCTGGACTACGTTCATGCCCGCCATACTGTATATCAGAACATCGACAAAATACACATTCCCGGTTAAACTCCGCGAACTTATAATTCTTGGGGGGGACTCGGAGAAAAACTTTGAGGAAATGCTCATGCAGATGGGATATGACCCGTCGCAATATTTCCTCAGCATAGAGGGCCTTTCATCCGCCATGATGATCGTGTCCATGATACCTATCATTCTGATATACCCGTATTTGCAGAAATATTTTGCAAAAGGCTTGATGATAGGATCGATAAAAGGTTGATAAATGAAACCGCAGGGGCTTTTGCCTCTGCAAAAACAGATGATTTGATTCGCCCGTCTTGCGGCGGACGTTGAAAATAAAAAATATATGGAGGGAAAAGAAATGAAAAAAACTAGAGTACTGTGCTTGATGATTGCCTTGGTATTCGCTTTTTCAGTAATGCTGACCGCTTGTGGCGGCACAACTGAAGAAACTGAAGAACCTACCGCAACTCCTACAAGCACACCGGGCACCACAGAAGAACCTACTGATGAACCGGAACCCAGTGAAGAGCCCGAAGAACTCGGACTTCCTGATTGGGTCCATTTCACAGAATGTCAGTTCTATGGTGACTCGATGCAGAACCTTGACTGGAAAGACAGGTGGCCGGAAGTTGTATCACAGCATTACGGTGTTGAAATCACAATGACAAACCCGGCAAGAAACAACTATATGGAAGTTATACAGCTTGCCGCCATGTCAGGTGACCTCGTTGGTACAGTTGAGCTTTTCGGTGGACCTTATCTTATGGAATGGAAGAATGAGGATTTGATTTATCCTCTCGACGATTTCCTTGCCGAGAACGAAACCTATATCAACGACATCCCCGAATTGTGGAAGGAAACTCACACAATCGACGGGCAGGTATGGGCAATACCTACCGGTTCTGACGGAATGGCTTCATGGTTCACAAGATCAATGAGGGGCGACTGGCTCGATAAATTCGGCCTAAGCAAACCTTATACGATTGATGAATTCTACGAAGCTTCCTACAAATTCACCTACAACGATCCCGATGGAAACGGTGAAGACGACACAACCGGTTTCACAACTTCGAACACATGGAACATGCAGGACATCTTCCAGGCGTTTGATGCAAGACTTAACCATATCGCAGACCCGAAACCCGTATGGAATCCAAACACAAACATCTGGGAAGACTCAATGATCAAGCCTGAAATGGCTGACTGTCTCGCTTTCCTCAAAAAGTGCTTCGAAGAAGAAGTGCTTGACCCCGAATGCTTCGCCGGAATAGGCGGATCGGGAATGAGAGAAAGAGTTTCATCTGGACTTTACGGTGGAACATTCTACTGGGATTCATGGGTTATCTCATTTGAGAACAACGTCAAGAAAATCGATCCCAGCTACTACATGGTTTGCGTAGGCGCGCTGGCGCACACGATTGATGAAAATCTTAACCATTATGGTATTGCACAGGGAGCTCCCAGAGTTATGATGAAGGGAACACCGCAGCCCAAGGAAACAATCAATTTCTTCGTATCATCCTTCTTCGGCGACGAATGGGGATTCTGGACAGGCCGTCTCGGCCCGGTCGGAAGAGTTAGAGGAGAACAGGGTTATGCCGTAACAGTTGAAGGCAACACAGTTGTAAGATTCACCTACATCAACGAAGCTGGTAAAATCGCCATATATCCCGGACCGGGATTCATAGGCGGATTACCTGACAAAGCACTCTATACGGTTTACGAAGTAGCCTACTATGTTCCCGATCCTCCGGAAGGACAGGAAACATGGGCGGAAGATACAGCTCAAAGAGCCATCAACAACACAAAAAGAAGAAAAGAATGGATCGACGAGTATGTAGCTAACGGAATGGCTTATCTGCTTCCCGAGAACTTGAACCAGCCAACGTCTGACAAGTATCTTGAGATAGGCGGAGACATCTCGGCTGCCGGTTCAGAAGCAATCGCAGCAGCAGTATCGGGCAATGTCAGCATAGAAGCTGCACTGGCTCAGTACAGAGAAACTGCAAAAGCTATAGGCGTTAAAGAAATCCTTGACATCGAAAACGAAAAACTTGGAAAAACCACTGAACAGACTTACTAAGAATAGTTCTTAAACGCTAAATTGGGGATTGCTTCGGCAGTCCCCTTTTTTTATGCGAAATAATGTAATAAACTGGGTATGGTCAAAACTTGTCAATTGAATAATAGGGGTGGGTTATGAAAAAAAGAATATTCGATTATGAAAAGATCAGGGTGGAATTTGACACGGGATCGTGCAGTATAACCGAACTTGTCGTAAAAAACCGGTCAGTATCAAAAAACCTGCTGCTGTCACCAATCCATGCAATTTGTGAAAAGGAATGGGAAAGCATAAACAACCTGTCAATTGTAGAAAATAGCGATTATTCGATTGTGGAATCAAGCTGCGAAAACAGTGAAGAGAAAATGATTGCAAAGTATGAAATATATAAAAGTGGATATATAACAATATCCTTTAAAATAGGGTCAAAAAACAACAAGCAATTAAAGGAGAAAATAAAGCTGGGAATTTCCGTTGACAAAAGGATTTTCGAAAACTCCGCTATCGACGTGACAAACGGCCCGGAATCATCAGGCATAAGAGAAAACAGAACCATGTCGGCCAATTATGAGAAAAACGGAAAAGTGGCCGGAGCAATCGGATTTGCCGTTGAAAACATAGAAGGGACAAGGAAGATTTTTCAAGAAAAAGAGAATCAGGTATTCATGGGATGTGAGTGTGTCCCGGATGAAGAAACCTGTTCATATGAATATGAAAACAGATGGTTTATAGCTTTCTCAAATATCGACAACAGTCCCAACAAAGCCAGGGGTCGGAGGATTTACCATTGGTATGGAATGTATCCGCGATACCCCTCGGACGACTTGATTGAAGAAATGGCAGAATACGGCTGTTCCGTTCTTGTGCTGCACATGTCGGTTTTCCATCATATAGACGGAAGCGTCCCGGCAGATAAAAATGAAATGAAACGGGTTGTGGATGCTGCAAAAAGACTTGGGATGAAAGTAATGTTCTACTGCACGCCCTTTCTTTTTTCGCACAGGTCGCCGCAATATGAAAATCTGGAGAGGTGTATCAACAACGACGGCAGGAAAGTGTGGAATTCCCTAAAAACTTCACAAATAGTGTTTTATGAGCCCAATACAGATTACGACTGCGACGAACTATGCATAAGATGTCCCGAAGCTTATGAATACATTAAAAACAGTGTTTTGAACACTTATAAAAAATATGGCTTTGACGGGATATATATAGATTCCGCATGGCCCGGGCAGGGCATATGCTCCGACACTTCACACAACCACGCACCGGGTATCTTCAACTTCTACGACTATTACAGAATGATTCGGGAATGGCGGGAGGAAATTGGAAACGAAGCGATAATGATAGGACATGGAGGAGGACTGATGGTTCCTGCGGATTTCGTCCAATCCTTCGACGGATGCCTGACAGGCGAGGCGCAAAAGGAGTTGGATCCCGACATCCTCGCGGTCCACAGCGGGTGCGCGCCGATGCTTTGGACAATGCACAGGAGGAAGCAGAGGGAATTCAGGTCCGCCGACACCATATACGGAATAATAAAAGAAGGCGTTACGCCGCATATTGGTCTTGGCATCATGGGCAAATCGATAATTGCCTCGCTGGATCCGGCCCATACCCCGATGTTTTTAGCGCTATGGCAGATGCTAAGGGCCTTCCCGGTTGAAAAAGCCCGATTCTACAATTACAGGGAGGACAATGTGGTTGTTCTGGATAATGACGAAGTAGCGTTCAGCCTGTATGTAACCGAAAAAAAGCAAGCCCTTTTGTTGCTGGCAAACGGAGGAGGTCCGACGGCTTCCCGGGAATATTCCGTTGGAGTGAACGCAAAAATCGACATAAGGAAGCACGGATTGCCGGATATGATGAAATGCAGGAGGCTTAAAGGGGACAGGTATGAGAACTTCAGGATACTTCCCGAAGAGACAATATGCGACGGATTGATAGAAGTTCCGGAAATCGGCATAAACGAACTTGTCGGATTTGTGCTGTCCTCCGACGGGAAAGTCGGGGAGCTGGACATTCTTGAAAAACATCTTGAAAACAGATTTGAAAGGCTTTCAAAAATAAACGGTGAAAAAATGAAGCGTCTTTTATGGAGCGATGCTGCAATAAGTGATTTCAACAGACGGGGTGCATACAACCCGGATGAGGATGAATTCATGAAAAACAGGGAAATGGAGTAAAAAAAGAAACCCGGAAGCCCGGGTTTCTTCAAGAATCGCCTTAATATGACCTTCCCTTGTGAAGCTGCGGATAATTGCTTGCGAAAACATAATCCGGTTTATCGTCGAATTCCATTTCAATAACGGCAATCCCCGCATTCATGTCGGGGGAGGTTTCAGGTAAATTCTTTAAAATTACGCTTCTGTCTTTATACTCGAAATCAATATCTGTTCCATCTTTAAGGAAGCGTACGGATTTAGGCGGATTCATATAGCCGCCGATCCCCATTGTTCCGCCTGCCGGCCAGATCCAGTTCCAAAGATACACGGACTTCCCGTCACAGGATGATCCGCAGACACCGTTGCCTCCAAAAAGCCGTTTAGTTTCGTTTTTCACAAGATTCCCATAAACGGCTTTGCCGTTATCCGACAGCCATCCGCCAACTGCCGTCAGCGGGTCTACTGCATCTTCAGGTACGGAACCGTCGGATTTGGGACCTATGTTTAAAAGAAGATTACCGCCCTGGGAGGCGCATGTGTTCAGCATTCGGATTATCTGCTGGGGTGTGTAGCTGTAGTTGCATGTCTGTTTCGAATCCATATAGCCCCAGCTGAGGCCGTTGAAAGTCATGCAGGCTTCCCAGTCATGGTCCGTTGCAGTGACATGCTCTTCCGGAGTGGAGAAGTCCTCATCCAGACGGCTTCTGTTGTTTATAATGATGTCCGGCTGCAGTTTTCTCAAACGCTGGTTCCTTTCGAGGGAATTCCAGCCTTCCCAGGTGCCCATGGGCTGGGCGACGTCATACCACAAAATATCTATTTTCCCGTAATTGGTAAGCAGCTCCGTATTCAACGCTTCTATATATTCAAGGAACCGGTCCCTTGCATCCTTGTCGAAAGCGCATTTCCACCCGTCGGGATGATGCCAGTCCATCAGCGAGGAATAAAAACCTATTTTGAGGTCGAACTCCCTGCATGCGTCCACAAACTCGCGGACGATGTCCCTTTTAGGACCGTGATTGACCGAATTGTAAGGATTCACCTTTGAATCCCAAAGGCTGAAACCTTCGTGATGTCTGGTGGTGAGCACCATGTACTTCATCCCGGCCTTTTTCGCAAGCCGCGCCCATTCCCGGGGAGCTCCAGGCTTGGGATTGAAACTGTCGGCCAGTTTTTCATATTCTGCGACAGTGAAATTTTCCTGCACCTGCGCCCATTCATGGCGACCGGGCTGCGAATACAGCCCAAAATGCACAAACATGCCAAACCGCGCTTCTCTCCACCATCCCATGCGAGCATCCCGTGTTTTTGCAATGCTTTCCACGTACTCGCTTTCCGACAAGAGTCTGTCTTTCATAACCCACCTCCGATTTTTTGCATAGGGCCTGCCGAATATTATGAAAATGCCTTGCCCGTAACCGCTTTTTGCATTTTCAATTTGTTTTGATGCAGGGATTGCACCCCGGGAATATACGTTAAACTTCGTACCAACCCACGCGCTGCAAGCCTGCTTTCCTGACCAGGCAGTCCCCGCATGTCCAGTATATCATTTACAAAGCCCGATTATCAGGCATAATAGCGAACTCAACCCCTTCATCAACATTTTGTGCACGAACCTTGTATCCGAAAATGTCGACGGTTCTCTTTACGATGGCAAGACCCAGCCCGAACCTTCCGTCTGCGCTTTTTTCATATGCGTTGAAAATATCATCGACTTTGTCATCCGCAATATGGCTTCCGTCGTTATACACAAAAAGATTTCCCTCGGACAGCCGTATCCTTATAACGCTGCGGGCGTACCTGGTTGCGTTGTCAAGCAGGTTTGATACCACCGCGTCCCAGGAATCCCTATCACCTTTAAAAACGGTTTCTTCAAGTTGCTTTTCAAAAGAAGCCCCCGTTTTGAAACGGAAAGAGGGAAGGATGTCCTCTATTAGCAAATCCATCCGGACCGAATCTTCGGGTCCCGGGTTGCTTTCAATATATCCAAGCCTTGTGAAATGCAGCAGCTTGGTGATTTTTTCATTTAGCCTTACGCATTCCCTGTCGATGGCGGCATAGGCTTCCTCCGCGCTGCACATTTGGTCTTTAAGGGCTTCTGCGTGGGACCGTATTATGGAAAGGGGGGTGCGAAGATCATGGCTCACCCCTTGTATAAGGTCCTGCTTCTGCTGTTCGTTTTCATTGATTCTCATTCTCATGTCTTCAATTCCGGATGCGATGTCACCCAGCTCGTCGTTTCTCTCAAGCCGAAGGCCCTCACTGAACCTGTTCAAAGCGGCGCGGGACAGGAAGGATGAGATTTTGCCCGCATCACGCACAAGCCTGCCCGTCCATAGGAGTATGATAAAATAACCGGTTAAAAACGCCATAAAGGATATAAGGAGGATGTTTCCGGTGGTACGGCCCGCCATTGCTTCGACAAGCCGGTTGTCCGTCAACACAATAAGCACATCACCTTTTTGTATGTCGAAAAAACCCTCGCTTTTAAAGACCACATACCTGATTATTTCATCTTCGATTGAATTTTTAAAACGGTGGACCCCGTTGTCCTGAACAGCCGATTTGTTTATCAATAGCCGTACTTGGTCGGGGTTGATGAAATCATCCATGTTTTCGGAAACCGTGTACAACTTCTGATCGCTTTTATAACGTATGTGGGCCGTTTCACCGTTTTCGGCAAAATCCGGATTGACGTCTGACTGCTGCAGGGTCCTTCCCGTGGTTTCAAGCCTCTCAAACACAGCGGTTTCATAAAAATCATTCAAAACGCCTGTTATGAAAACCACAAGCAGAACACTGGTCAAGACAAATGAAATTGCGAAAATATAGGTTATCTTTAAAGTCAGGCTGATCCTTTTGTTCATGACAACCTGTACCCGTAGCCGTAAATTGTCTCTATATCGAAACCCGGCATCTTCTTCCTGATTCTTTTTACAAGATTGTCAACAACCCTGTCCGAACCATAATAGTCGTCACCCCATATGCGGTCAAGCAGTTGATCCCTTGTAAACGCATTCCCCTTGTTTTCCAGAAAACAAAGAACCATATCGGTTTCCTTGGCCGTAAGGGGGATGGTTTCATCTTCCCTGAAAACCTGCCGTTTGTTGGCATCTATGACATATTCGCCATACCTTAGCAAAGGGGTCTCCTCCCCGTTGTAAACACGCTTGATTACATTGTTCACCCTTAACAGCAGCTCGCGCATGGCAAAAGGCTTTGCTATATAGTCGTCGCTTCCCATTTCAAGCCCCATTATCCTGTCGAACTCGCGGCTGCGGGCGGACACGAAAATGACGGGAACCGGGTTTTCCCGCTTGATGGACTTTATTATGTCATATCCGCTGACTTCGCCTTCCAGCATTATATCAAGCAGCCACAGATGAACATCGTCATTGACCGCTTCAAGAGCGCTTTCACCCGTGGAAAAGACCTTGGTTCCGTAACCTTCTTTTTCCAGATATTTTTGAATGAGTTTTAGAAGATCCCGTTCATCGTCTACAATGTATATGTTATACATGCATCGCACCTCCGTTCGACTCTGAACCAATTATATCATCCGGCAGGATGAAGGGGGCACCTTGACACAATTTTACACATTTGTTTCCAAATTGGGTTAAATTTGTCTTGTATCATGTATATAGACCCAATAGAATGTAAGTGAGGTATGGAAAAATGAAAAAGATAATAACTATTTTGGCGGTTGTCGCACTGGTGTCGGGAATGGCTTTCGCCGCAGTTTCCGCACAGGGCCCGCAGGGCGGCGGCGGATCGGACAACGGAAACACAGCAACCGGACAGGCCGGATCCGATTCGACACAGTCTAAAAACACGGAAATGAATCAAAGATTTGAAGGATTTGCCCAAAACAAATACAATGCATCGGAACTTGGGACAAAGACCCGGAACCAGCTTGAAAACCAGAGAAGGATCACCAGCGAATTCAAGCATGAATTGAAACAGATGCACGAAAGCTATCAGAACATGGGCGAGGAACAACGGGCGATGCTGGGGGACGAAATTGAAGCCCTTAGAAACCAGATCAAGGAAGCCCAGAGATATGCCCTGCAAATCAACACGGCTCAAAAAGAACAGGCAAGAAACCTTGTTGGAGAGTGCGTTGCGGCAGGCGCCCCCGATGAAGGGGAAGTTGAAGAAGCCCTTGAACTAGTGGACGAACTGTAATGTTTAAAGCCTTTAAGGCTACGGGAAGAAAATCATGAAAAAATTTCTCCTTATTATAATGATATTTGTTTTGCTCGCAGGTTGCTCCAGCGACAATGTGGTCCCTTTGACGGAGGAACCTGTCGAAACTTTCGATGTGCAGCCTGAGAGTCCAAAACCCACACAAACGGCTTCGGAGGATCCCGATGAGGACGGGATGACATTGGAAGAGAAGTTCGCAAAGATCGAATTTTACCCGGTGTCCGGTGTATACAGCAGGAACGTAATGCAGGACGATGCGAAAATGATGGAGATGTTTTCATTGGACAAACATAATTTCATAAGACTTGCATCCGGAGAATTCGAAAGGGAGATATATGCATACAACTACAGCTCTGACGATTTCACATATCTTTACTATTTCGACAACGAGCTGATGGTGAGGACGGTGTTCAATATGGAAACCGGGGCTATCATAGAAGATGATGACGAATATGCGCCCTTGCTGAAAACAGATGCCGAAGAACTTAAACAATATTTCCTTGATTTGATACAAGAAGCCGGCATCGATATAAACGAACTTAAATAAATCGATACTACAATTAAAAGGACGCCCGAAATGAGGCGTCTTTTTTGTTATGAAGTATTGACGGCACGGGTTTAATGCGTTAAACTGCAAATATAAGGTTTATTGCATTAAACCAGCACTTTTAAGGAGATGTCGATGAAAACGCCGAAAATCTATGAAAGCGAATACCGTTTCTGCCTGATCCTGTGGGAGAACGAGCCGATTAAAAGCACCGAGCTTGTAAAACTGTGCAGGGATAAGCTGGGATGGAAAAAATCCACCACATACACGGTCATAAGAAGACTGGTCGACAGGGGAGCTATAAAAAATGAGGACACCTATGTCACTTCCCTTGTATCAAAGGACGAGGTGCAGGCTTTTGAGATCGATGAATTCGTGGAAACCAGATTCAACGGCTCTTTTCCGCAGTTCATCGCAGCATTTGCAAAACACAAAGACCTGTCCGATGACGAAATTGAAGAAATAAGGAAAATGATAGAAAGCTACGAGGAAGAGTGATATGAAAGGCATCTTTTTGCAGTTGCTTGAAATGAGTATAACGGCGGGATATGTGATTGCCGCAGTGATACTGCTAAGGGCTGTCTTTAGAAAAGCCCCTCGCTGGTTCCACTGTATCTTGTGGGCCATGGCGGCTGTGCGTCTCGTTTTCCCCTTTTCCATCAAGAGTGTTTTGAGCATAATACCGGTAAAAGAAGTGTCGCCTGCCGATATTGTCCACACTTTCAGCAATCCGGCTACAAATGGGGACGGCTTTACAAGTGTTGTAAACGAAACCCTTTCCGGAATCGGAAGGGCATCCTCCGGTGCTTGGGACCTGATGCAGGCCGCTTCAATAATCTGGGTCATCGGTATGGGGGCTATGCTGATTTACGGAGCCATGAGCTACTTAAGGCTTAAAAACAAGGTTTCAGAAGCCGAACGGGTTGAAAACAACATATATTCAAGCCGCAACATCCCCGCACCCTTTATACTCGGAATGATCAAACCGGGGATATATCTGCCTGAAGGCATGGACGAAACCGAAGCCTCATATGTCATAATGCATGAAAAGGCGCATTTGAAACGCCGGGACCACTGGATCAAGCCCTTCGGATTCCTGCTGTTATCCATATACTGGTTCAACCCGCTGGTATGGCTGGCATACATATTGCTTTGCAGGGATATTGAACTTGCATGCGATGAAGCCGTAATGAGGCAAACAGGCGAACATGGGAAAAAGGTATATTCGAAAGTATTGTTGTCATGCGGTACCGGCAGAAAGACGATAGCCGCCTGCCCGCTGGCCTTCGGCGAGGTCGGTCTCAAACAACGCATCAGCAATGTATTGAATTACAGAAAACCGTCCTTCTGGATTATTGCCTCGGCTGTTGCGCTTTGTCTCATCGTCGGATTGCTGCTGCTTACAAACCCCCGGGAGGAAAAAATGCCGGAATTTCCAAAGGGCGATTATGTGTTCGACGAGCTGATATATATGAACCCGCTAAGCTCATACATGGTTTTCGAAGACACTGGAGAGCTGTACATCTTCGATGAAACCGGATTTACCATATCCGGCAAGGAAACCGGTCAAATCATAGATATAATTGAATATGAAAACCCCGAAGCCGTCTCAATTAACGGCGGCCAATGGCGGGAACTGTTTAAAACAAACCTGATATCGACGCCGGTGGGAATAGATAATTACAGTTCGAGATACAAGTGGGAGCTTTCGGGCACATACAGCATCTACCAAATGGACGACGAACTGTGGCTAATGAAAACAAACGGGAAGAGCGGGGTATGGAGCGTATATAAAATTGTTCCAAAGCCCGAAGGGGAAATCCCGAACTACAACCAAATGTCGGTTGCCCCGTCATACACCCAACCTTTGGACCGGATACTGTCGCAACTGGTTATTGAAAACAACATGGAAAGGACCGATGGCGGCAGAATCGCCACAAGCGCCCACACCATACTTAAAATCGTAGAGGACGATGAAACACTTGGCATATACGTGGTTGCAATGTACATGGGTTTCGATTACAAAGAGGGAAGGCTCATCGAGGCAGGAGGATCACATATGCCCGTGGCGGTGACGCTGGAAAAGGCGGAAAACGGCGGATACGGGCTGATTGAATATTGGGAACCTGAAGACGGGTCGGGTTACATGAAATCAGTTATTGAGAAATTTCCCGGGGATATCGACATCGACTCCGTAAACACGCAAAAGTATGTAAAAACCCACATCCGGGCCTGTTATGAGAGCGCAGTGAAAGGCACGGGGATGGATACGGACAAATACATCGGGGAGTTGATAGATATAATATCCTCGGAACCGGCGCAGATGTCGGATGTCGACTCATACATAGAAGAGAACATCGATGAATACAGGCAGCTATTAAATTACGGCGGTTACACGCTGGACTACTGCTTCGACAAATTCGAAGAGGGCGGCCGGACCGGCCTTAAGGGCCATATCATGGCCGGGGCTTGCGCCGAAATACTTGCTGACACAATGACGGACTATCCCGAAATCATCTACAACAACGGGCAGGAATGGTATGAAAAAATTAAGCCGTCGCTGCCATGATGAATGAAAATATATAATCAAAACAGACATGCGGGATGCCCTTATGCTTAAGTGAAGAACACCCGTTACTTTAGTTATAGATAATACGGGGGAGGAAAATATTACAACAGGTAAAGAAAGAGTGGAAGCGGCACTTGACTTCAAAGAGACCGACAGGTTGCCCAGATATGATTCCTTTCTAAATATAAATAGCTGTGTTTTTGATTGAGGCAATATTGAAGGTGCCCCGGATAAAAAAGTTGAAGAGAAGATAATTGATATACATGAATCTTCATATGTATATTTGAGATAATCATGGAAATGAATTTCCACGAAAAAAGGTATGAATGCTTAGAAGTTAAAGAGACTTGGCAACAAAACCAAGCTGCATACCTTTTACTATGATACGGCTGGTAAACACTTATTACCGACTGGGTTTTGCAGCAGAGGATCTTTTGACCAGCTCGGTATCAACTGTTTTGATGCGTGGCTCAATGTTTCTGTTCTTTATTCTTTCAAACAATTCCAAGGCGGCAAGCTGTCCAATCTGCATTGCAGGCTGTGCAACCGTTGTAAGGGGAACAAGAAGGTGCCCGGCGAACGGAAGGTTGTCAAAACCGGTAATTGAATAGTCCCTGGGAACCGATATACCCCTGCTGATCGCCGTGGAAATAAGCAGGGCTGCTATACGGTCATTTACCGCTGCGATTGCAGTAGGTCGTTTTGCGGGATTCATTTTTTCAAGGGTGTCAAAAAAGAAATTTGCCGCCCGGACAGCCTGGTCTTGTCCACGCATGTAATCATCCGGAATATCCCTTAAGTCATCTTTCGTTCCATATATGTTTCTGTGCATGATCGGAACACCTGATTTTACATGCGCAGCACAGAAACCCATGTATCTTTCGGTTTCGGAAGACACGTCAAAGACCGATGTTCCGAGGAATGCAATTCTTTTATGTCCCAGTTTCAA